>JAJYXX010000260.1 GCA_021801545.1 Chloroflexota bacterium
GACGTCGGCCGCGATGCCGGGGAACGGGAACGTGGCACTGCCCGGCTTCGTCGTCGTCACGCCCGGCAGCGGGGTGATCAGGATCATCCCGGTCTCGGTCTGCCACCAGGTGTCGACGATCGGCGCCCGCCCGCCGCCGATGTGGGTGTGATACCAGAGCCACGCCTCGGGATTGATCGGCTCACCGACCGTGCCCAGGACACGCAGCGAGGAGAGGTCGTGCTTCGCCGGGTACGACTCGCCCTGCTTCATGAAGGCCCGGATCGCCGTCGGCGCGCAGTAGAGGATCGTCACCTTGTAGTCCTCGACGATCTGCCACCAGCGATCCCAATCGGGTGTGTCCGGGGCGCCTTCGTACATGACGCCGGTCGTGGCGTTGGCGAGCGGGCCGTAGACGATGTAGCTGTGGCCGGTCACCCAGCCGATGTCGGCCGCGCACCAGTAGACGTCGTCGGGCTTGGCGTCGAAGATCATCTCGTGGGTGTAGCTCGTGCCGAGCAGGTAGCCCGCACTGGTGTGGATGATCCCCTTGGGCTTGGCGGTCGTGCCCGAGGTGTAGAGCAGGTAGAGCATCTGCTCGGATTCGACCGGCACCGGCGGGCAGTGATCGGACTGGCGGTTGACGAACTCGCCCCACCAGTGGTCGCGCCCCTCCACCATGTGACAGCCGTCGCGCAGGCGGTTGACGACCAGGACGTGCTCGATCGAAGGGGTGTCGGTGAGCGCCTCGTCGGCGTGGTGCTTGAGGCCGACCTTCTTGCCCCGCCGCCAGCCGCCGTCGGCGGTGATCAGGATCTTCGCCTGGGCGTCGTTGATCCGGCCAGCCAGCGCCTCGGCGCTGAACCCGCCGAAGACGACGGTGTGGGCGGCCCCGAGCCGGGCGCAGGCGAGCATCGCGATCGGCAGCTCCGGGATCATCGGCAGGTAGATCGCGACGACGTCGCCCTTGCGGACACCGAGCTCCTTGAGCGCGTTCGCCGCCTTGCTCACCTCGCGCTGGAGGTCGGCGTACGTGAGCGTCCGGGTGTCGCCGGGTTCGCCGATCCAGTGGTAGGCGACCCTGCCACCGAGCCCGCGCTCAACGTGCCGGTCGACGCAGTTGTAGGCGACGTTCAGCTCGCCGCCGGCGAACCATTTCGCGAACGGCAGGTCCCACTCGAGGGTCGTGTTGAACGGCGTGTACCAGGTGATCCGCTCGCGGCCGAGCTTCTCCCAGAAGCCGACGTAGTCGCGCTCGGCCTCTTCGTAGAGACCCGCGGTGGCGTTCGCCTGGGCGGCGAAGGCCGGATCGGGCGGGAACGTCCGGCTCTCGAGCAGGAGGTTCTCGATCTCGGGACGGGATGGGACGGGACCCACGCTCACGTGACCTCCTCTGCCTGACACTGACTCGCGGGCCATTCTACGCGCCTACTCGGCGGCGGAGTCGTCCCCGACCGATCCGGTGGCGCCCTCGTCGAGCGGGCCGTCGGCGGCCGGATCGGATCCATCCGGGTCCCGGACGAGGACGACCCGCTGCGGTCGCGGGATCTCGATCCCGTGCTCGCGGAACGCGACGAGCAGCCGCTTGCGCAGCTCGCCGCCGGCGGCCCAGCGGTCCGAGGCCCGGACCGTGCCGAGGATCTTCAGGGTGATCCCATACTCCCCGATCGCCTCGACCCGCTCGACCCGGGGCGGCTCGAGGAGCCGCCGCTTCCAGGCCGCCTCGCCGGCCATCTCCCGACCGACCGCGTCGACGACCGCACTCGCCCGGTCGATGTCGGTCCCGTGGGCGACCGTGACGTCGAGGTTGATCCGGGCCCAGACCCGGGTCAGGTTCGAGGCGACCCGGATCTCGCCGTTCGGGACGATGTGGACGACCCCATCGAGGTCGCGCAGCGTCGTCCGCCGGAGGCCGATGTCCTCCACCGACCCCGAAACACCCCCGATCTGCACGACGTCGCCGATCGAGTACCAGTTCTCGATCACGATCAGCGCCCCGTTCACAAGATCGCGGATGACGTCCTGGAAGGCGAAGGCGAGGGCCGCACCGAGCAGGCCCAGCCCGGCCAGCGCCGGCAGGAGATCGAGCGTGTCGAAGACGAGGAACGTCGCGGCGACGAGGACGACGAGCCGGAGGACCCGGGCGGCGAGCGCCTCGAGCGTGTCGACACGCTTCTTCAGCTCGACCGCCGAGAGCTCCTGGGTCGTGTTGTCGGTCGCCTGTCGGCTGAGCGTCCGCTCGACGAGCCGGTGGATCACCACCCGCCCGAGCCTGAGGGCGAGGTACGCCCCGATGATGATCAGGACGACGACCAGCCCGTGGGCGGCGAGCCAGTCCCCGACGTCGGCCAGCGTCCGCCCGTTCACCTTCGGCATCCGCCTAGCCTACCGCGGACCGCGGACCGGCCGCCGGGCCGGCGGCGAAGGCCTCGATCGCGGCCGTCACGAGGCCCGGATGGGTGATCGGCGCGCCATGGCCCACCCCGGCCAGGGTGATCGGCGATCCCGCCGCGGCCGACGGCAGGCGCGCCCGAAGCTGCTCGGCGAGCTCGGCGTACAGAGAATGGCTCACCGATCCGACGGCGAGCGCGACCGGGCACGCGATCCGGGCCAACTCCTCGGCCTCGAGGCCGAGGAGCGCGCCGTCGGCGACGGCCGCAGCCCCGGCCGCGCGGGCCCGCGCCAGGGCAGCCGGCGAGAGCGCGGCGAACGCCTCGCGCCCGATGACGAGCTCCAGGAACGTCTCAGCCGCCGCGGCCGGCCCGCCCCTGGCCTGCGCGGCGGCCGTCCGGCGCCCGAGCTCGGCCAGGAGAGCGCGCAGGTGCGGCCCGCCGACCGGGGCGTAGGGCGGCTCGTACGCCCAGACGCCTGCCACGAGCGCGGGCCGGCGGACAGCCAGCTCGAGGGCGACGCAGCCGCCGTAGCTGTGCCCGGCGACGAGCGCCGGAGCGACGCCCTCCGCGGCGATCACCGCCGCTGCATCCTCGACGTGAACCGCGACGTCGATCGGGGCGGGCGGCTCCGAGGCGGGCAGGCGGCTCCGGCCGCTGGCGCGACGGTCGATCGCGAGCACGGTGAACGAGCGCGCGAGCAGCTCGATGAGCGGACGGAGCTGGTCCGAGGAGGAGAGCGTCGCATGGAGGAGAACGAGCGGCCGACCGGTGCCCAGCCGCCGGTAGGCGATCGACGCTCCCGGTCGGTCGAGCCGTCGCCAGCCGACCACCGGGTCGAGCGGCTCCTGGTCAGGCATCGTCGCCATCCGTGATCATCGCGCGCACCTCCCGTCGGAGCAGCTTGCCACCGGCCGACCGGGGCAGCGCGGCGACGGGCTGGAACGCGACCGGCACCTTGTAGGCGGCAAGCCGGGCGCGGCAGTGCGCCGCGAGCTCGGCGGGGTCGATCGAGCAGCCGGGCCGGGCGACGACCGCCGCGACCGGCACCGATCCCCAGCGCGCGTCCGGCCGGGCGACGACCGCGGCGTCCTCGACCGCAGCATGGGCGAGGAGGACCGCTTCGATCTCGGCCGGATAGATGTTCTCACCGCCCGAGACCACGAGATCGTCCCGCCGGTCGACGACCGTCAGGCAGCCGGCCTCGTCGATCGACCCGAGATCGCCGGTCCGGAGCCAGCCGCCGGCCAGCGCGGCGGTCGTCTCGGCCGGCCGCCTGTCGTAGCCGACGAAGACGATCGGGCCGCGGACGAGGATCTCGCCGACCTCGCCGATCTCGCCGGGCCGCGCTTCCCGGCGCCGTGCATCCCGGCTCTCGAGGCGGATCGCGAGCTCGACCCCCGGCAGCGGGCGGCCGGCCGATCCAGGGCGGAACGCCGCCTCGGCGGCCGGCAGAGCCACCACCCCGGAGGCCGTCTCGGTCAGCCCGTACGTCGGCACGACCGGGAACCCGCGCCCGGCCGCCTCGAGGACGAGCGGCGCCGGGGTCGGGCCGCCGCCGAGGAGGATCGCCCGGAGCGTCGCCGGGACCGGTCGTCCCCCGTCCACCTCGAGGAGCGCCCGGAGCATCGTCGCCACGAGCGAGAGGTGGCTGACCTCGTCCTCGACGAGGGCCCGGGCGACGGCCGCGGCCTCGAACCGGCGGTGAACGACGAGCGGGACGCCCCAGCGCGCCGTCCGGTCGATCATCGCCAGGCCGGCGACGTGATAGAAGGGCAGGCAGGCGAGCCAGCGGTCGCTCGGGCGCGGCTCGAGGAAGGCCGCCCACGCGGTCGCGCTCGCCCGGTGGTTGCCGTGGCTGAGGATCGCCCCCTTCGGGCGGCCGCTCGTACCCGAGGTGAAGACGATCGTGGCCGGCGCTTCGAGCTCGACCGCCTCGCGCAGCCGGCCAGGCGCTCCGTGGTCCGGGCGGGCGCTGAGACGATCGATCTCGTCGACCCCGAGCACGGGCGGGCCGGCCGCCCTGTCGGCCTTCCCGCCAGCCGCACCGCCGGGCCCGATCCCGGCGGCCGCTGCGGCCACGGCGGCCGCTGCCCGGGCGGTCACGGCCGTCGTGTCGTCGCAGACGAGGATGCGCCCGCCCGCCGCGGCCAGCTGCGGCCCGAGCTCCGCCGCGGTCGCCCGCCGGTTGAGTGGCACGAGCACGGCGCCCAACCGGCGCGTCGCATGAACGAGGGCCACGAACGGTGCCCCGTCGGCGAGGAGCGCCGCGACACGGTCGCCCGCGCGCACCCCTGCCGCGTCGAGGCCCAGGGCCAGTCGCCGTGCCGCGGCCGCCAGCTCGGCGAACGTCCAGCGCGTCCCCGCCTCGTCGACCACCGCCGGGCGGTCCGGGGCGATCCGCGCGAACTCGAGCAGCCAGTCGGCCACCACGCCGCCCACCGACCCCACCGGCCCGGCCACCGCCCCGGGCGACCCGTCCGGCTGGTCCACCGCGCGTGTGCTCATCGTGCCGCCCCGGACGAGAACCGCTCGATCGCCGCCTCGTCGAGCGCGACGCCGAGACCTGGCCCGGTCGGCACCGCCAGCCGTCCGTCCGCAACGCGCTGCCGCCCGGCGAGGAGGTCGGAGACGAGGAGGTCCGCCGTCCCCAGGCCGTGGGCGCGGTCCGGCCCCGGCAGGGCGGCCGCCACGTGGAGCGCGCCGAGCAGCCCGATCCCCGTCTCGAACATCGTCGAGACGACGATCCCGACGCCGTGGGCGGCGGCACCGGCTGCAATCTCGAGCCCCACGCCCGGTCCACCAACCCGGGCCGGCTTCACGATCAGGAGATCGACGGCGCCCTCGCGCACGAGCCGGGCGGCGGCGATCGGACCGGTCACCGACTCGTCGGCGGCGATCGGGACCTGCGATGCGCGCCGCACCCGGGCGAGCGCGACGCGCCCTAGCCGCGGGGCGATCGGCTGCTCGACGTACTCGGGCTCGACCTCGCCGAGCGCCCGGAGCGAGCGGATCGCCTGCGCCTCGCTCCAGACGCCGTTCGCGTCGAGCCGGAGCTGCACGTCCGGCCCGATCGCGGACCGGACGGCCGCCACCCGCTCGACGAGCTCGCCGAGGGTCCGTTCGCGGCCCACCTTGAGCTTCAGCGACCGGTAGCCGATCGCGATCAGCGCCGCGGCGTCCCTGGCGGCCGCCTCCGGCGTACCCGCGGCGACCAGGCCGTTGACAGCCACGTCGGCGCGCCCGCCGGGGCCGAGCAGGTCGCGGATCGGGCGCCCGATCGCCCGGCCGCGCAGGTCGAGGACGGCCGCCTCGGCACCGGCACGGACGGCGCGCCCGAACCCGGCCGACCGGTCACGCCCGACCGTCCGGGCGAGGATGGCCAGCCGCTGCGCGATCGCTGCCGCGTCCCCCAGGTCGAGCCCGACCAGCGCGCCGCGCAACGCCTCCGCCAGGTCCGGCTCGGCGCCCGGTCTAGTCTCGGCGCCCGGTCCGGCCACGAGGGGATCAGCGTCGAGGGCGATCTCGCCGACCCCCTCGAGACCATCGTCGGCGGCGAGCCGGACGAGCGCCAGCCGTCGCTCGGTCCACGTCCGGCCGGCCACGACGACCGGCTCCCGGAACGGGACCACGAGGAGGCGAAGCTCCACCCGGCGGATCAGCACGGCCCCGGCACCTCGAACCTCAGGCGCGGGCGGCGAGCGCCAGGCCCACCGCGAAGAGGAGCGCGAAGACGAGCGAGAGGCGAGCCGTGTCGCGCAGGACCGGGTTGAGACGGCGCGGGTCGCCGCCCGCCGCCGCCCGCCGCACGACACCGACGAGTGGCCACGCGAGCGGCAGCGAAGCGAGCGGCAGGAGGACCGTCGGCGACGTCCAGGCACTGACGACAAGGAGGACGGGCACGGCGCCGGCGAGCGCCAAGAGCGCGCCGTACTCCCCCACCGTCGCCCGGACACCCAGCCGGACCGCGAGCGTGCACTTACCGGCCCGCCGGTCGGTGGCGATATCGCGCAGGTTGTTGACGACGAGGATCGCGGTGACGAGCGCCCCGACCGGCACCGACGCAGCGAATGCAAGCGGCTCCCAGGCTCCGGTCTGGAGGTACGTCGTGCCGGCCACCGCGACCGGACCGAAGAAGAGGAAGACGAAGACCTCGCCGAGGCCGTAGTAGCCGTACGGCCAGGGTCCGCCCGTGTAGGCCACGGCACACACGATCGCGAGGACCCCGAGGGCGAGGATCACCGGCCCGCCGACGGCGACGAGGACGAGCCCGGCCAGCCCGGCGAACGTGAGCACGAGCCCGATCCCTGCCATCAGCTCGCGTTCGGTCAGCAGGCCGAGCAGCGCTGCCCGGGGCGGCCCAAGCCGATCGGCGGCATCGGCCCCGGCCCGGAAGTCGAACAGGTCGTTCGCGAGGTTGGCAGCAACCTGGAGAAGCAGTGCGACGGCGAGCGCGGCGAGCGCCGGGACCGGCCGGATCCCACCCTCGCCGGCCGCCACGCCGAGGCCAACCGCCACCGGCCCGACGGCCGCCGGCAGCGTCGCCGGGCGGATCGCGACGCGCCAGGCGCGCAGGCGCGAGGGCCGGGCCGTCGTCATCAGCTCGCCCGTCACGGACGGCGCGGGAAGCGCGAGAAGTCCGGCGGGCGCTTCTCGAGGAACGCCCGGCTCCCCTCGTGCGCCTCCTCGGTCAGATAGAAGAGCATCGTCGCGTCGCCGGCGAGTTCCTGGAGCCCGGCCAGGCCGTCCGTGTCGGCGTTGAAGGCGCGCTTGAGGAGCCGGATCGCGGTCGGACTCTTGGCCAGGATCTC
>JAJYXX010000181.1 GCA_021801545.1 Chloroflexota bacterium
CCTCGGGCTCGTTGTGAACCTCGTGGCGGAGCCCGGCGTAGAGGCGACGCGTGACGTTCGGGAACGCGGCGTAGCGCTCGCTCGACGCTGCCGGCACGACCCGGTCGTCGCTGCCGTGGATGACGAGCGTTCTGACCGGGAACGGTCGGCCGGTCGCGCGGAGCCGGTCGAGCGCCTCGCGCGTCGCCCGCTGGGCCGCGAAGGCGCGGGCCCCGAACCGGGCGGTCGGATCGTGGACCGCGAGCGGGTCGACCCAGAAGGCCTCACCGACGGCGGGATCGCGCGACAGGAGCTCGCCGTGGTGGATCGGCGGCGGACGCCAGGTGGGGACGAGGCGGTCGACGGTCGTCGCCAGGAGGCGGAGCGCCCGGCTGTGGGCGGAGTCGATCCCGGGCGCGTTCAGCACGAGCAGATCGGGCAGGGGCCGATCACCGAGGACGTAGCCGGTCACGACGAGACCGCCCATCGAGTGACCGTAGAGGACGAGCGGCCGGCCGGGGGGCGTCACCGCGCGGGCGGCGGCGAGGCGTTCGGCGAGATCGTCGAGCAGGTCCTGCCAGCGTTCGAGATCGCCCCGCGGACCGCTCGAACCGCCCCAGCCGCGCTGGTCGTAGGCGTGGGTGTCGATCCCGGCCGCGGCCAGCCAGTCGCCGACCCGCTCGTATCGGCCGCTGTGCTCGCTCAGGCCGTGAACAAGCAGCATGCTGGCCCACGGCTCGCCGGTTGCCGGCCAGTGGCGGGTGCGAAGGGTGACGCCGTCCCGGGTCGTCGCGCTGCCGATCGTCGATGTCATTGCGGCGAGCCTACTCCGTCCAGGGTGACCGCGTCACCGTGTTCCCCGTCCGCCGCTCGTCTGGTCCATCCGCGCTTGCTCCAGCCGCGGCGCGCGTCCGTTGTTCGGCCACCCAGGTGGTCGGTCCCGTCCGCCCCCTTCCTCCGGCCTCGCCTCCATCCGGATCCCGGTTTGCACCCCACGCACATAACCGACCGACCGACCGGCTCGGGCGGCTCGGGCCGGTCGGTCTCCCGACACCGGATGCAAGTTCCCGGCCCGCCTCGGCACGCGCGGGCGCCGATCCTCACCCCGGTGCAAGAACCCGACGATCGGAGGGCCCGCCGTGTCGGTTGCTTGCACCGTGCGCAAGCCCGGTCGGATTTCCGACGGCTGGTGCAAGGATTCGACCGGGGTGGGTCCGGCCGGGGGGGCGCGGGCAAGCTGAGACCCGGGAGGGCGCCCCCGGATCCGGACAGCACCCCCGGATCCGGGTCGGAGGGCGGCGCTGGGACGGCCCCGGGGGCGGCCGAGCGGGGAGAGCCGTCGGTGGCGCCCGAGCGGGCGGACGGCGCGGCCGAGTGGGCGGACGGCGCGCCCGAGCGGGCGGACGGCGCGGCCGAGTGGGATGGCCGCAACGTGTCCGTCGGTTTGTCGGCTACCATCGGAACGTGACGACCGTCCCGGCAGACAGTCCGCGCCTCGTGGCGGCCGAGCCTGGCGCCCCGCTCATCCGCCTCGAGCGGCTGACGATGCGCTATGGGACGGTCACCGCCCTCGACGAGCTGACCCTCGAGCTGCAGCCCGGGATCATCGGCCTGGTCGGAGCGAACGGGGCGGGCAAGACGACGCTCCTGAAGATCCTCGTCGGCCTGCTCGAGCCGACGGCCGGCCGGGCGACGGCGATCGGCTTCGACGTCCGGGCGCAGGGGACCGAGCTGCGCCAGTACGTCGGCTACATGCCCGAGCACGACGTGCTGCCACCGGACCTGAGCGCGACCGAGCTCGTCGCGCACCTCGCCCGGATCTCCGGCCTGCCGGCGGCGGCGGCCCGCGAGCGGACGGCCGAGGTGCTCCGCCACGTCGGGCTGTACGAGGAGCGCTACCGCCAGATCGGCGGCTACTCGACCGGGATGAAGCAGCGCGTGAAGCTCGCCCAGGCGCTCGTCCACGACCCGCGCCTGCTCCTCCTCGACGAGCCGACGAACGGGCTCGACCCGGCCGGGCGCGACGAGATGCTCGAGCTCGTGCGGCGGACCGGGACGGAGTTCGGGATGGCCGTCGTCGTCGCCTCGCACCTGCTCGGCGAGATCGAGCGGGTCTGCGACTTCCTCGTCGCGATCGACGCCGGGCGCCTGCTCAGTGCGGCGCCGCTGGGCACGTACACCGAGCGAACAGGCGTCCTCGCGGTCGAGGTGGACGCGGGGCGCGACGCGCTCGCCGGCGCCCTGGCGGCCCGGGGTCTCTCGACTCGGGTCGACGGGCGGGAGGTCCTCGTGGCGATTGAGGACGAGGCGTCCCGCGTAGCGCCCTACGACCTCGTTCGCGACACGGTCGCCGAGCTGGACCTGCCGCTCGTCCGGATCGAGCAGCGCCGGCGGGCGCTCGCGGAGCTTTTCCGCGACACGGCCACCCAGCCGGGCGCGGCCAGCTCGCCGGTCACGTCCGTCCCCGGTGCCGCCCCGCCCCCGACGAGCGCCGGGCCCGGCCGATGACGATCGAGCACGCCCCGGCGGCGGCCGCCACGAGCGCGACGGGCAGCATCTACGACCTGGGCTACCAGCCCTACGACGGCCCACGACTCGGCCGACGCGAGGCGGTCACGGCGCTCTTCGCCCACAGCCTGCGGGCGAGCTTCGGGGTCGGCCGTGGCGGACGGGCGAAGATCATCCCGATCGGGCTGGCGGGCCTGGCGCTCCTGCCCGCCCTCGTCGCGGTCGGTCTCCAGGCGCTTCTCGGTCGAGCCGGCGTCGCCGGCCAGGCGAACGTGACCTCGCCGATCCGGTACGACACGTACTACGGGTACGTCCAGACGCTCGTCATGCTCTTCGTGGCGGCGCAGGCGCCCGAGCTGCTCGGGCGCGATCAGCGCTACCACGTCCTGTCGCTCTACTTCTCGCGGGCGCTGCGACGGGCCGACTACGCGCTGGTGAAAGGCGCTGCGCTCGTGACGGCGATCCTGATCGTCGTCCTGGCCCCCCAGGCACTCCTCTTCACCGGGCTCTCGCTGTCGGACCGCGACGTCCCGGCGGCGATCGCCCGGAACGCCGCCTTCCTGCCGCCGGTGATCGCGCAGGCGCTCGCGATCGCGCTGCTCCTGGGCACGATCGGCCTCGCGATCGCTGCCCACACGCCCCGTCGGGCGTGGGCGTCGGCCGTGATCATCGGCGCCTTCATCGTCCCGCCTGTGGTCGCCCAGATCGTCCTCCAGGTCGTGCCCGGCGACCTGGGTCGGGTGATCGTCCTCCTCAGCCCGAACGACCTCCTGGCCGGGCTGAACGCATTCTTCTTCGACCGTGCCCCCGACGCCCGGGCCGTCGCCCGCGCCGACCTGCCGGGTCCGCTCTACCTCGCTACGGCGACGGTCGCGGTGGCCCTCCTCCTCGCCGTCCTCGTCCGGCGCTACCAGCGGCTCGCGACATGACGCCGACCGGACGAGCGGACCCAGTCGTCGAGCTCCGGAACGCGTCCCGCTGGTACGGCAACGTCGTGGCGGTGAACGACATCTCGTTCGCCCTCGGGCCCGGCGTCACCGGCCTGCTGGGACCGAACGGGGCCGGGAAGTCGACGCTGCTCCACCTGGTGGCCGGGCTCCTTCGCCCTTCGGCCGGGCAGGTCCTCGTCGGCGGCCGGAGCACCTGGCGCAACCCCACGATCTACCGCTCGATCGGTCTCGTCCCCGAGCGCGAGGCCGTCCACCCGTACCTGAGCGGCTATGAGTTCGCGCTTTACAACGCCCGGCTCCAGGGTCTCCCCGATCCGCCCGGCGCGGCGGCCCGGGCGATCGCGACCGTCGATCTCGGCGAGGTGCAGCACCGGCCGATCGGGACCTACTCGAAGGGGATGCGCCAGCGCGCGAAGATCGCCGGTGCCCTCGTCCACGACCCGCCCGTGCTCCTGCTCGACGAACCGTTCAACGGGATGGACCCGCGCCAGCGACTGCACATGATCGAGCTCCTCCGGGCGATGGCGGCCGACGGGCGGACGATCCTCTTCTCGTCGCATATCCTCGAGGAGGTCGAGCGGCTCGCCCAGGAGGTCCTCGTCATCTACGCTGGCCGGCTCGCCGCGGCGGGCGACTTCCGCGAGATCCGCCGCCTGATGACCGACCGCCCGCATACGTTCACCGTTCGCTCGAGCGACGATCGGCGGCTGGCGGCGGCACTCGTGGCCGACGCGTCGGTCTTCGGAGTCGAGCTGTTCGACGGCCTCCTCTCCGTTCGCGCATCCGACTTCGCCGCCTTCACCCGGGCCCTGCCGCGGATCGCCCGCGACCTGGGGGTCACGCTCTTCGAGCTCCATCCGAGCGACGAGTCGCTCGAGAGCGTCTTCGCCTACCTGGTGCGCCGATGATCCGCGCCATCGTCGAGGTGACGGTGCGCGGCATCCTGGGTCGGCGGCGGAGCCTGCTCGTCGTCCTCTTCGCCGCGCTGCCGGTTCTCGTCGCGGTCGTCGTCCGGATCGGGGGGAGCACGAGCGATGCGGTCTCGCTCAGCGCCGACCTGCTCGACGCCCTCGTCGTGCGGACCGTGCTGCCGCTCGTCGCGCTCGTCTTCGGGACCGCCGTCCTCGGCTCGGAGCTCGACGACGGGACCGCGATCCACCTCCTCGTCAAGCCGGTCGAGCGCTGGCGGATCGTCCTCGCCAAGCTCGCCGTCGCGGCGGTGCTGACGATCGTGCTCGTGGCACTCGTCACGCTCGTGGCTGGCCTCGTCGTCGGGGCGGGGCGCGGCGCCGAGCGGATCGTGGTCGCCTCGGCCGTCGCGGTGGCGGTCGGGGGTCTCGTGTACGCCGCCCTCTTCCTGGCCCTGAGCCTCGTCACGAGCCGGGCGCTGATTGTCGGGCTCGCCTACGTCCTCATCTGGGAGGACGTCCTGGGTGGCCTCCTCGAGGGGACGCAGGCGTTCAGCGTTCGCCAGTACACGCTCGCGATCGCGCGCCTGCTGGCCGGTGACGACGGCCAGGCCATCAACGTCGCGCTCGCCGCGTCGAGCGCGATCGTCCTGTCAGCGATCGTCCTCGCCGGGGCGTTCGCGCTCGCTACCCGCCGGCTCGCGAGCTACGAGATCCACGGCACCGACTGACCGACCTTCGGCGCCCTCCGCTCGCCGGCTCCTGCTCCCGGCCCTTGGCCGTCCCCCCTTGGCCCCGTCGGTCTCAGATGAAGAGCGAGACGTCCGTGCCGCCCGCTCAGGCCTTGCGGATCCAGAAGCGCATGACCCCGCCCGCCTGGTCCTGGGACACGATCGGATTGCCGGTCTGCTTCGACCAGGCGGCGACGTCCGGCACCGATCCGGGGTCGGTCGCCTCCATCAGGACGACCTCGCCGCTCGACATCTCTTTGACGGTCTTCGAGAGCTTGACGATCGGCATCGGGCAGAGCAGCCCCGTGCAGTCGAGCGTCCGGTCCGGGGCGATCGCCTCGGCCATCTGGTCCCTCCGTCTCTGTCGGTCCGGGGCCTCGCGGCGTTCGCCGTGCAGTGCCGGATAGACCGTGATGGTAGCGGCCTATTGTCATATCGTGATGTCGCTCCACACTCCCGTCCAGCCTGCCTGCCAACGGCGAATCCGTACGGAGGGCGCGGTCGATGGTGGCGCACTGGCGTAGGGCCGCCGGCGCAGGGCCGCCGGTTGACAGCCCGGCCCCCGGACCCGATGCTATCGCAACTAATTGCGATAACCGAAGGAGCCCGGGTTGTCCGTCAGTCCAGTCGATCTCGTCTCTCTGCCCCTGTTCTCGCTCGCCTCGGCGGGCGGTTTCGGCCTGCTCGTCACCGCGCTCCTGCTCGGGATCCGTCACGGCATCGACTGGGACCACATCGCGGCGATCACGGACATCACCTCGACGACCTCGGCGGCCGACGCCGGGACGGTCGTCCACGAGCTCCAGCACGGGAGCCCGACCCACGATCACGATCACGATCACGGGCATGGCGGCCTCTCGGAGCTGCACGCCCACGACCTTGGACCGGGCGCGGCGACCCTCGCCCTGCCGGTCGCCCCGGCCTCCGTCCTGCCCACGGTCCCGCGCCGCCGGCTGCTCGTCGAGCAGCGCCACGCGATCGTCCTCGGCACGCTCTATGCGCTTGGCCACGGCTCGGTCGTGGCGATGCTCGGACTGGCCGCGCTCCTGTTCGGCGCCGTGCTGCCGGACTGGGTCGACCCGATCATGAGCCGGGTCGTCGGACTGACGCTGCTCGTGCTCGGGATCTGGGTCTTCGTCTCGCTCTACCAGTACGCGCGGCACGGCGCCGAGTTCCGGCTGCGGAGCCGCTGGATGCTCGTCTTCGATGTCGTCCGCCACGCCTGGCGGCGGTTCCAGGCACGGCTCCACGGCCACGAGCATGCCGCGCCAATCGAGATGAGCTCGTATGGACCGCGGACGGCCTTCGGGGTCGGGATGATCCACGGCATCGGCGCCGAGACTGGCACTCAGGTCCTGCTGATCGCGGCGATCGGCGGGGCGTCCGGTGTGGGCCTTGGTGTGCCGATGATGCTCACATTCATCATCGGGCTGCTCATCTCGAACACGGTGATCGTGCTCGTGACCGCGACCGGCTTCGTCGCCAGCCAGCTCCGCCAGCGGATCTACCTCGTGGTCGGGGTCCTGGCGGGTGTGCTGAGCATCTACGTCGGGCTCGTCTTCCTGCTCGGTGTCGACGGCCTGCTGCCGGACCTGGAGCGGATCCTGAGCTTCATCGGTGCCTGACGTACCGACCCACCGACCAGACTGGTCCGCCGTCCGGGACCGGCTGCGCGCCCGCGGCCTGCGCTGGACGCCCCAGCGGCGAACCCTGATCGACGTCCTCGCCGCGACCGACGGCCACGTGACCGGCGCCGAACTCGTCGAGCGCTGCCGGGAGGTCGATCCGGCGACGACGCCCTCGACGGTCTACCGGACGCTCGACGTCCTCGAGCAGCTCGGGCTCGTCCGCCATGGCCACGGCGCCGACGGCCGCGAGGAGTTCCACGTCCTCCCCGACGCGGAGCACGGCCACCTCCACTGCCGCGGCTGCGGCGCCACCCTGGAGATCGACGCCGACGAGGCGGCCGCGTTCGTCGCGGCGCTCGAGGCCCGCCACGGGTTCGCGATCGACCTGTCGCACATCACGGTCGTCGGCCGCTGCGCCGGTTGCCG
>JAJYXX010000379.1 GCA_021801545.1 Chloroflexota bacterium
CACGGCGCCAGGAGGGTCGCGAGGAGAGCAAGCGTGTCTCCCCTGACCGCGGGCGATCCAAACACCATCACGCGCCGCCTCACGGCCCCGGCTTCTCTGAGGATCGACCGCCTTCCATCGGCAGGGCCGGTCAGCCGTCGGATCGTCGGGGGACCCGCTCGCGCACCGGCTCGACGAGGCTCGCCTGGGCCAACCAGGCTGCGGTTCGGGCGAGGCCGTCCTCGAGAGTGACTTGCGGTGACCACCGGAGCATCCGGCGGATCTTCTCGATGTTCACGACGCGACGTCGAATGTTGTCGACGTCGCGTCGATCGATGTGTTCGACCGTGATTTCCTTCCCCAGGGCCCTCCCGATGAGCAGGGCGAGTGCGTTCACCGAGATCTCGATCCCGGTACCGACGTTGAAGACCTCTCCTTCGGCTCGCGGGTGGACGGCGGCGAGCAGCGTCGCATCGACCGCGTCATCGACATAGGTGAAGTCGCGGGTCTGCTCGCCGTCCCCGTGGACGGACACCACGCCACTGGACGCGGCGCTCGCGAAGAACTTCGAGACGACGCCGCAATATGGGTTGTCCGGCCTCTGACCGAGCCCGTACACGTTGGAGTAGCGCACGACGCCGACCGGGAGCCCGTAGCTCTCGTAGAAGGCAAGACAGTAGTGCTCGCCCGCGAGTTTGCTGACCGCATACGGGGACAGCGGGACGACACCATCCTCTTCGTTGATCGGGATCGAACGCGGGTTCCCATAAACGGACGTCGAGGACGTGTAGACAACGCGGTCCGGTCGCGTTTCGCGGGCGGCCAATAGAACGTTCAGTGTTCCACCGATATTCGTTTCGAAATCATCTCGCGGGTTCTTCGTCGAGGCGATGATGTTGCGGGCGGCCATGTGGAAGACGAGCGAGCTTTGCGCCACGAGGTCGCGCACGAGCGCCGCATCAGTGACAGACCCGCGGACGAAGCGCGCTCCCGGCGGGATCGTCTCGACCAGGCCCGTGAACAGATCGTCGAGCACTGTCACCTCGGCCCCCGCGGACACCAGCCGTCGCACCAGGCCGCCACCGACAAAGCCCGCGCCACCCGTGACGAGGACACGTCGTCCTGCGAACGCCGCGTCGACTTGGACGCTCATCGTTTCACCCCCACTCGAAGCAACAGCGCCGGCCTGAACAGCCGCCACCAGTCCCTGATGCCACGCATCTTCGTGTACCCGTCCGTGGTGTGGTACCGCACCGTCACCGGGTACTCGATGACTGTGTACCGCCGTCTGATGGCCTGGTACAAGAGATACGGCTCGAGGTCGTAGCTGTCGAGCCAGGCCTGGTGGATGTCCACACTCGGATCACGGAGCAGATCCGCGCGGAAGATTCGGAAGCCGTTCGTTGCATCGCTGATCCACTGGCCCGCGAGCAGACTGAACGCGACGGAGTAGGCGCGAGTGCCGACACCACGGCCCCCGGTCCTGCCAATGACTCGACCACCTGGCATCCAACGCGACCCCTGGACGTAGTCGGCCCCCCGATCCAGCAGCGCCTCGAAGGCCCCCACCAGCTCCGCCGGTTCATGTTGATCGTCGCCCGAGACAAGCGCCAGCCACGTGCGGCCGCGCTGGCGTCCGCATTCGAACCCATCGCGAATCGCAGCACCGACCCCGAGTCTGACGTCGTGGCGGACAACCACCGCCGCGCCATGGGCTCGGGCCTCGTCGCCAGTGCCGTCGGTTGACCCGTCGTCCACGACGATCGCCTCGAACCGCCCGTCGCGCGGGAACTTGTCCAGGACACGCCCGATCTTCCCGGCCTCATTGAGAGCGGGGATCACGACCGCCACGATCGGTACCGATGCGTCTGTCAACTCGCTCGCAGCAAGGGCCGCGCCGGTCACTGGACTTACCCTCCAACTCAGCAGGGTCGGTGAAGCCCTGTCGCTCGGCAAAGACCGGGGAGACGACCAGGATCGGTCGTTGAGGTTTCCCCCGCCGCCGTGCCGTAGCCTGGACCACGCCATTGTCTGGTCGCAACTCGGCGATAGTACCGGCTGCAACGTGACGGCGGAGACCCGGATGCGGACGGTATGGCTGCCCACCGCCACCCCGCAGATCTGGACGGCCGTGTCATCCTGCACTGCGTGCAGCGATCCCAGCATGCGACTGATCTACCCGGCCTTCGCGTCATCTTGCGAATCGGCGGCAGCCGATTGCTGCGATTCGGTGTGGCGCTCTTCTTCGTGGGGGCCTGGCTTCAGACCATTTTCATCATCCGCCCGGACTTGGTTCGGCCGACAGACATCGGGACAGATACATCCAACTACTACGCGGCGGGCCAGCGACTGGCGGACGGCCATGCACTCTACGCGCTATCGCCCGGCGACCGCCCGGTTCCGCAGGACAATCCGCCGTTCTTCAGTGTGCCCCTCCTGTCGCCGCCACCGATCGCGGTGATCTGGCGGTTCCTCGCGATCCTGCCGGACAGCGTCGTGATGTATGCCTGGTGGGTCGTCGCGGTCCTGGCGAGCACCGCCCTGGCCGCTTTCCTGATCTGGAGAGCCCGCGCCCTGCCCCTTGCGGTTGCGGCCCCCTTGTTCTTCGGGCTGGCAATTACGATCTGGTCGGGCAATGTCAACGCGCTGTTGCTGCCGATGACGGCGCTCGTTTGGCCGGCCACAGCTGGGGGTCTGCCGGCGGCTCGGTGGACTCCCTTGGCCGGTCTCATCGTCGCGCTGGCGGCCGGTGTCAAGCTGACTCCCGTCCTGCTTCTCTGGTGGCTGGCATCCGGCGGCCAGTGGCGGGCGGCCAGGTGGGCGGTGCTGTTCGGGGCACTGTTCTTTGCCGGCAGTCTGGTTGTCGCAGGCCCGGACTCGTTCGCTGCCTACCTGGACGTGATCCGCGCCACGAGCGTTGCCGGCGCAAACGGACTGAGCGCGACGAAACTCCTCGAGCAGGTCGGAGTCGTCCATTCGCTCGCGGTGCTGGCTCCGATGGGCGTCGCGATCCTTGTCGGAGCCCTGTGTATCGTGTTCAGGAGGCGACCCGCAGTTGGGTTCGCGGTGACTGCACTGGGGATCGTTTTCGCGTCGCCGGTCGTGCGGTTGGAGAGCGTTTCCCAGGCTATCGCGGCCTTGGCTCCGTGGGTGGATTGGCGCCTCCCGTGGCGTACCAACAACGCCCCGGGAGGCAGCGCAGGGTCGACGTGAGAATCCAGCGGGCGATGGTCGCCCTACTGGTCGGCCTTTTCGTCGCAGCCTGTGGGGGCAGATCTTCGCTGGTGGTCACCAACAGCGCGGCCACCGAGTACCTGTTGCGGATCGAGGTCGAACGAAACGCGTCGTTCGGGTTCGTGATCCCGCCGAACACCGCCGCACGGGCATGGCGCGACGAAGCTGGCTCGATCAATGGATGGGCGGTTCTCCTGACACCCGACTGCCAGCCGGTGGGCAAGTGGCGTCTCGATCCGACTGGTGGGTCGATCGAGATCGACGCTTCGGGCCGCGTGAGCCTGCGGACGGGGTTCGCACAGCCTTTCGCACAGCCTGCGGACAGATGGCTCGAGTACTCGCCGGCGTGCAGCCTCCCTCCCGGTGGGATTACGCCTTGACCCTGGGTGTGCGGACCACGGCTGCGCTCGGCCCGGCCTACCACGAACACCTCGGCCCCCACAACACGCTGACGGAGCCGTGCGATCACGGGTCGCCGAGGACCGTCACCGCGGAGCCGCGCTCGTCGAGCCAGGCCGTCCTCGTCGATGGAGCCAAGAACGCGAGCACGATGGCGATGGTGTCGGTGGGAGCCAACCCTCGGCGGCGCGCAAGATTCGGCGGCGCGCAAGATTCGCTTGATCCGGGCGCATTGGTCATCGTCATGACTCGGCGTCTCGTGACTGAGCGATGGCCAGTGCTGCGTCCGGTCCGACGGTCAGCGGTGGAGTGCCCGAGATGAGCGGCGCGAGCGCCGCGAGAAGAAGAGCTGGACTGTGCCAGGCCGCCACAGGTGATCCAGCGACCATTGTGAAGACGGCGGCCGCCCACGCGGCGCGAGGATGGTGTCGCAGGATGAACACGCTGAACAGGCCAGCGACGAGGCCGAGCCGCGGGAGCCATGCCGCCAGCGTTGGGTCCAGGGCCAGGAACCGCCCCAAGGCAGCCAGGCTCGCGGGACCTTGGGCTCCACTGTAGTTGGTTGCGCTCACGGAGACGAACTGACCGAAGATGTCTGGCTCGCTCCCCATGACGGTCACCACTGCAAGCGCTGCGCATACTGCCAGTGCGGCCACGGCCGTCCGCGATCGCCCAGTCACCAGCGCCCACCACACCAGTGCCGCGGGCGTGAGCTTCAGTGACGTGAGTACCCCGAGCAGGCCGCCAGCGGCCAACTGCCGGTCGCGGAACCGCCACACGATCAGGAGCATGAGCAGCACGAAGGCATCGATGTTCCCGACGATGATCGTCAGCGCGATCGTCAGCGAGAGTACCGTCACTGCCAGGCCGGCCACGACCGGTGTTCGAAGAACAAGCCAGCCGATGGCGACGAGCTCGCAGATCGCCATCAGGACGACCCAAGTGTTGATCGCGCCCTCAACGCCGAGCATGGTCACGATCGGCCTGAACATGACGCCGATCAACGGCGGCGAGAAGATGGCGACCGGCGCATAGCCCGGGCCCAGGTTCACATGAGCGTACAGCGGCTCCCCGCGTGACAGGCGAAGGCCAGCCTGGACATAGTTCCACGTGTCAATGGGGAACGGCTGCGTCGTGAGCCACCAGCCCAGAATGACCGCTACGAAGATGATCCCTGTTGCGGCGCACACGACCCGGGCCACACGTAGCAGCACCGTCAGATCTTCACTGGAGGAGGCCCAAACCGCAAGGCGACACCTGGCTGGACGGCGGAGGAACCTCGTCTCGAGTCAACGAGCGCGAAGCATCAAGCGGCGTGGCGGTCCGGCGGCGCTGGCGGTTCTATGAGACGAGCACCGGTGGCAAGGTCGTCGCGGACTTCCTGGGTCGCATCCCGGAGGACGATGCTCTGAAGGTCCACGCGTAGTTGCTGCGAGTGAGGAGCGAGGGGACTCGCGCCGCCCGCCATCTCATCGATGACATTTGGAGGTGAAGGCGGAGGGTGACACGCACGCCTATCGAGTTCTCTTCTGCGAGGAAGGCTCGAAGGGCCGGATCCTCCTCGCCCTCGTCGCATTCGCGAAGAAGATGCAGAAGACGCCGAACGAGACGCTGAAGCTGGCGAAGCGTCGGCGAGACGAATGGCGCGCTCGGGTCAAGTAGTCGGCCTTGACGATATCGGTGCTTGCCGATAGCCTCTGGAACAGGAGGAGATATTCGATTGGATGATCTCGACCGCTCGATCGCTCGCCGCACGGCGAGGAACCCCGAGTGCCCCAAGCTCCTCGAGGCCGAGGTGCGCCGCCAGCAGTTGATCGGCGAGCTCGTCGCGATGCGGATAGCGAACCGATTGACTCAGGCAGACGTCGCGCGCGAGATGGGAGTCACCCAGTCCGTCGTTGCCGAGATCGAGTCGGCCAGGGTCGACGTGCGTTTCACGACGCTCGACCGCTACGCATCCGCCGCAACCCGCAATGCCGCGCATCTCACCATCGCGAGAGGCGTGGCCCGTCGGGCCTCGACGCGCGCCCGGTCTCGCTGATCACCGCGACGCCGTCCAGCGCCTGGATCTGCGCGGGCCGAGCCGAACGGGTCTGGCCGCCGTCGCCGGCGGAACCGGTCGGATAGCCTAGCGGCGTGGACAACGAACCTTCGGGTGGGCCCCGATGACGGCCCTCGGTCGCCGGGTGGACCGGGCCGCCGTCGTCGGGGTGATGGTCGTTCTGATCGCGATCCCGGCCTACTGGCTGAGCGCCCGGTTCTTTGACGCGGGACGGCCGGACCTCTTCTACCTCGCCGACGCGTTTCTCCACGGTCGCGTCTGGCTCGAGCGTCCGCTCGGGCCGTACGACGTCATCCTGATCGACGGCCGGGCGTACGTCCCGTTTGCGCCGTTCCCGGCGGTCGCGTTCATCCCGCTCGTCGCCCTCGTCGGGCCGGCGAGCGGGCACGCGTGGGAGCCGTTGATCAACGCGGCCCTCGCGGGGATCGACAGCGGGCTCGTCTGGATGCTGATGGGCCGCCTTGGCGTCAGGTCCATCGGGGATCGGTTCTGGATCGCGCTCCTGTTCGGGTTTTCGACCCAGGTCTGGTGGGTCGTGACTCGCGGCGGCGTCTGGCACACCGGCCATCTGATCGCGGCGATGCTCACCCTGGCGGGGTTGACGGAAGCTTGGGGGAAACGGCGGCCGTGGCTCCTCGGGCTGCTCGCTGGAGCGGCCTTCCTCACCCGGGCGCCGCTCGCGTTCGCGATCCCGTTCTTCGCCTGGATCGTTTGGCGCGATCGACCGGCACCGATCGTGCCGCCGGCGGTCGAGGGCGGGCATGTCACGTCCTCGCGGCGCGCGTGGTACGACGTCCGCGCCTGGTCGTGGCCATCGCTGGTCCCGTACCTCGCCGGCGTCTTGCCGAGCGTGGCCTTCTTCTTCTGGTACAACTGGGCCCGCTTCGGGTCGCCGCTCGAGTCCGGGTACGGGCTGGCGAGCCTGCCCGCCTGGCTCGAGGCGCAGCGCCAGCTCGGGCTCTTCTCGCTCGCCCACCTCGGGATGAACCTCGACTACCTGCTCCTCTACCTCCCGACGCCGATCGCCGAGTTCCCGTTCTTCAAGCCCGACGGTCTCGGGCTGTCGATCTTCCTGACGAGCCCGGGCTTGCTTCTCGCCGTCCGGGCGCCCTGGCGCTCGAGCCGGGCGATCGCGCTCGGGCTGACGGCGCTCGTCGTCCTCGTCCCGAGCCTCCTCTACTACGGCGGCGGTTGGCTCCAGTACGGCTATCGCTACGCGCTCGACTCGATCCCGTTCGTCATCGCCCTGTGTGGCCTGGCGGCGGCCCGGCACGGAGTGGGCTGGGGATGGCGAGCGCTCATCCTGTTCGGGGTCGTCGTCGGCCTCGGCGGTGTCTACTGGGCGTACCACCTGTGATGCTTGACGTAGCTGGGCTGTCTGCTATCGTCGGCCATGACAAGTAGCGTGATCGGGA
>JAJYXX010000346.1 GCA_021801545.1 Chloroflexota bacterium
CGGCGAGGCGGTCCGGACGCCCCTGCCCGCGTTCTCGGTGTCGGTCGCCGACACCGTCGGCGCCGGCGACGCGTTCAACGCCGGGCTGCTCACGCAGCTCGCCGAGCGCGGCGTGACGTCGCGCGCGGCGCTCGCGGCGCTCCCCGACGCCGCGCTCGCGGAGGCGCTTCGCTTTGCCGTCGCGGTCGCCGCGCTCAACTGCGAGCGGCCCGGAGCGGACCCGCCGCCCCGCGCCGTGGTCGACGCGTTCCTTGCGAGCCGCTGAGGAGGCCGGGATGCGGATCCTCGTCGACAGTGCCGATCTCCGGGCGATCCGCGACGCTCTCGCGACCGGCGTCGTAACCGGCGTCACGACGAACCCGACTCTCCTGCGCCGCGCGGACGTGCGTGCGTCCGCCGTCGCAGCGCTCGCGCGCGAGGCGATCGCGTCGGGAGCGGCCGAGGTGCACCTCCAGGCGTATGCGACCGACGCCGACGGAATGGTCCGGGAGGGCCGCGAGTTCGCCTCGATCGACCCGGCCCGGATCCACGTCAAGCTCGTCGCCACGGCGCCCGGGTACCGGGCGGCGGCGCAGCTCGCGTCGGAAGGGATCGCGGTGACGCTGACCGCGGTGTACACGCTCCGCCAAGCCGTTGCCGCGGAGAGCGCCGGCGCGCGTGCCGTGGCCGTCTACCTGAGCCGGCTCCACGACTCGGGCGTCGACCCGATGGAGCTCGTCGGCCGAATCCAGGCGATGCTGACGGCCCAGGCCGCGCGAGTCGAGATCCTCGCGGCGAGCATCCGCGACCCCGACGAGGTCGGGCTCCTCGGCGCGCTCGGCGTCGCCTCGGCGACGCGCGCGCCGGCGATCGTCGATCGGCTGATCGAGTCGGACGCGACGGCCGCGGCCGCGGCCGCCTTCACCGCGGATGCACGAACGCTCATCGAGCCCTTGAACGAGACCGGACGGCCGTTCGCCGCGGTCCAACACAGCGAAAGGAGCATCCCGTGACGAACCCCGAGAACAGCCGGCAGCGGTACGTGGGCGACTGGCCGAAGATCGGCATCCGGCCCGCCATCGACGGCCGCCGGAACGGGATCCGGGAGTCGCTCGAGGACCAGACGATGGGCATGGCACAGGCGACCGCCGCCCTGCTCAGCGCCAACCTCCGCTACCCCGACGGTTCCCCGGTCGAGTGCGTCGTCGCCGAGACGTGCATCGGCGGCGTCGTCGAGGCCGCGCGCGCGGCGGACCTCTTCCGTCGCGAGGGTGTCGGGGTCTCGATCACCGTCACGCCGTGCTGGTGCTACGGCTCCGAGACCATGGACATGGACCCGCTCGTCCCGAAGGCCGTGTGGGGCTTCAACGGCACCGAGCGACCCGGCGCCGTCTACCTCGCGGCCGTCCTCGCCGCCTACGCGCAGAAGGGGCTGCCGGCATACGGCATCTACGGGCGCGACGTTCAGGCCGCGGGCGACCCGACGATCCCGGCCGATGTCCAGGAGAAGCTCCTCCGCTTCGCGCGCGCGGGCCTCGCCGTGGCGATCATGCGCGGGAAGTCATACCTGTCGCTCGGCGGCGTGTCGATGGGGATCGCCGGCTCGATCGTTGACCAGGGATTCTTCGAGCACTACCTCGGCATGCGCGTCGAGAGCGTCGACATGTCCGAGATCACGCGGCGGATCGACGAGGGCATCTTCGACCCCGTCGAGTTCGAGCGGGCGCTCGCCTGGACCCGCGAGCACTGCCGCGAGGGCGAGGACCGCAACGCGCCGGCGCTGACGCGGAGCCGCGAGCAGAAGGACCGCGACTGGGCGACGGTCGTCAAGATGACGCTCATCGCGCGCGATCTCCTCGTCGGCAACCCGCGCCTCGCTGAGCTTGGCTTCGGCGAGGAGGCGCTCGGACGGAACGCGATCCTCGGCGGCTTCCAGGGCCAACGCCAGTGGACGGACCACTTCCCGAACGGTGACTTCACCGAGGCGATCCTCAACTCGTCGTTCGACTGGGACGGGATCCGGGCGCCGTACGTGTTCGCGACCGAGAACGACAGCCTGAACGGCGCGTCGATGCTGCTCGGCTATCTGCTCACGAACACGGCCCAGATCTTCGCCGACGTCCGGACGTACTGGAGCCCCGACGCCGCCCGGCGCGTCACGGGCCATACCCTTGAGGGACCGGCCGCGGGCGGCGTCATCCACCTGATCAACTCGGGCGCGGCGACGCTCGACGCGACCGGCCGGATGGAGCGCGACGGTGAGCCGGCGATGAAGCCGTTCTGGGAGATCGACGAGCGGGACGTCGCCGCGGCACTCGACGCGACGACGTGGTACCCGGCCGTCACCGGCTACTTCCGGGGCGGCGGGTTCTCCTCGAACTTCGTCAGCCGCGGCGGCATGCCGGTGACGATGTCACGGATCAACCTCGTCCAGGGCGTGGGGCCGGTGCTCCAGCTCGCCGAGGGCTGGACGGTGGACCTGCCCGAGGACGTCCACCGCGTGCTCGACCAGCGGACCGACCCGACCTGGCCCACCCACTGGTTCGTTCCGCAGCTCACCGGGACGGGCCCGTTCCGCGACGTCTACAGCGTCATGAACAACTGGGGCGCGAACCACGGGGCGATCAGCTACGGCCACATCGGCGCGGACCTGATCGCGCTGGCGGCGCTGCTCCGAATGCCGGTCAGCATGCACAACGTGCCGGCCGAGCGGGTCTTCCGACCGAGCGCGTGGGGCGCGCTCGGGACGGCGGATCCGGAGGGCGCCGACTATCGCGCGTGCGCGACGTTCGGCCCGCTCTACGGGCGCCGGTGAGCGGCGCGGGAGCATTCGACGCATGACCTCCGAGCCGCAGCACCCGGCGCTCGACGACCTGCTCGACGAGATCGGCGAGGTGGGCACGCACCTGTCGGCCATCTCCGCCTGCGAGGGCGCCTCGAGCAACATTTCCCTGCACGTCGGCTGGCCACTCGATCCCCACCGGCGCTTCCCGGTGGAACGCTCGATCGAGCTGCCGGAGGCGGTGCCGGACCTCGCCGGCCACTCGTTTATCGTCACCGGCTCGGGCTGCCGGCTTCGCCGCATCCGCGAGAACCCGCCGGCGAGCCTGGCCGTCCTGAGCGTGGACGAGGGCGGGATGACCGCGCGCCTCTTCCTGGCCGAGAACAGCGGCTTCAACCGGCCCACCGTCGAGTTCAACACCCACCTGGCCGTCCACGCGCAGCACGCGCGGAGCACGGGCCGCGATTTCAACGCGATCGTGCACGGCCATCCGCTCCACCTCACGTATCTGAGCCATCTGCCGGACTTCGGGAGCGCGGAGGGGATCTCCCGCCGGCTCATGCGCTGGCAGGCGGAGACGATCGTTTTTCTGTCCGACGGCGTGGGCCACGTTCCGTTCTTTCCGCCGAGCACCGACGCGCTACGGGCGGCCACCGTGGACGCGCTCGCCGACCACCGCGTGGCCGTCTGGGCCCAGCACGGCGCGATTGCCCGGTCGGACGAATCGGTGAGCCTGGCCACCGACTACATCGACTACCTCGAGACGGCTGCCCGCTACGAGGTGTTGAACCTCGCGCTCGGTGAGCCGACCGCGGGCCTGACGGCCGAGCAGGTGGGGGCGATCGCCCGGACCTTCGGCCTGACGGTCCGCCTGGCGTAGCGGGCGGCGGCCGGAGAATCCGGACCGATGAACGGCAAGAGCAAGTTCGTCGCGGTCGACCTGGGGGCGTCGAACGGGCGGGTTCTCGTTGCGGGCTGGGACGGCGCGCGGTTCCAGCTGCGTGAGGTGCACCGCTTCGGCAATGGTCCGGTGGAGGTCCTGGGCCGGCTCCACTGGGACGTGCTCGGCCTGTGGTCGGAGATCCGGAACGGCCTCGCCCGCGCGAGCGCGGGCGGCCGGCCCGCCAGCATCGGCGTCGACGCCTGGGGGGTGGACTTCGCGCTCCTCGATTCGGCCGGCGCCCTCCTGTCGAATCCGCGGCACTACCGCGACCCCCGGACGGCCGGAGCGCCCGACCGCGCGTACCGGATCGTCGCGCCCGAGACGCTGTATGCCGTGACCGGCGTCCAGACGATGGCCATCAACACGCTCTTCCAGCTCTTCGTGATGGCCGAATCGCGCGACCCGCAGCTCGACGCAGCGGCAATCCTGCTGCCGATCCCGAACCTGTTCTCGTACTGGCTCGGCGCCGAAGGGATCGCCGAGTACACGCACGCCACGACGACGCAGTGCCTCGATGCTCGCGCCCGCACCTGGGCGGATGACCTGCTCGGGCGGCTCGGGATCCCGTCCCGGATCTTCCCGCCGCTCGTGGCGCCGGGCACCGTCCTCGGCCCAGTGCGCGCCGGCGTGGCCGCCGACCTCGGCTCCGGGCCGCCGCCCCGGATCGTCGCCGTCGCCTGCCACGACACGGCGAGCGCGGTCGGCGCGATCCCGGGTCTCGATCCGGCGAGCGCATTCATCAGCAGCGGCACGTGGAGCCTCATGGGCGTCGAGCTGGCGGTGCCGGTGATCACCGACGAGGCACGCCGCGCCGGCTTCACGAACGAGGGCGGTCTGGCCGGGACGACCCGCTTCCAGAAGAACCTCGCTGGCCTGTGGCTCGTCCAGGAGTGCCGGCGCCAGTGGCGCCAAGAGGGGCTCGACCGCGAGTGGGACGAGCTGCTCGCACTCGCCGCGGTCGCCGAGCCCTTCGGCGCGATCGTCGACCCCGATGCGCCCGAGCTCCTTGCGCCGCCCGACATGCCGGCCGCCATTCGTGCCGCCTGCACCCGGAGCGGGCAGCGCCCACCCGACGGCGTCGGGGCGATCATCCGTTGCTGCCTCGAGAGCCTCGTTCTTCGATACCGGGCGACGCTCGAGGACCTCGAACGGCTCCTGGGCCGCCGGATCGAGGTGGTGCGCGTCGTCGGCGGCGGCAGCCGGAACCGCCTGCTCTGCCAGCTCACCGCGGACGCGTGCGGCAGGCCGGTCGTCGCCGGGCCCGCCGAGGCGACGGCGATGGGCAACGTCATGGTCCAGGCGATCGCGACGGGCGAGCTCGACGACGTCGCCGCTGGCCGGGCGGCGATCGCCGCCTCGATCGACCTCGACACGTACCTCCCGCGACCGGGGGGTGCCTGGGATGCGGGGCTCGCGCGGCAGCGCGCCCTGTCGGAAGGAGTCCGAGCATGAGTCGCTACTCCATCGGCCTTGACTTCGGCACCGAGTCCGTCCGGGCCGTCGTCGTCGACGTCGCGGACGGCACGGTCGTCGCCAGCGCGGTGAGCGTCTACCCCGAGGGCGTCATCGATCGGCAGCTGCCCGGCTCCGCCGTCCGCCTGCCCGGGGAGTGGGCGCTGCAGAGCTCGACCGACTGGCTCACCTCCATGGAGGCCGCCGTTCGAGAGGCGGTCGCAGGCGCGGGGATCGAGCCCCACGACGTCCTCGGGATCGGGATCGACTTCACGGCCTGCACGGTGCTGCCCACCACGGCCGACGGCGTGCCGCTCCACACGCTGCCGGCCGGTCGGGACAACCCGCACGCCTGGCCGAAGCTCTGGAAGCATCACGCCGCGCAGCCCCAGGCGGACCGCGTGAACGCGGCGGCCGGAGATCGCAACGAACGCTGGCTCGCCCGGTACGGCGGCAGGATCTCGTCTGAGTGGCTGCTGCCCAAGGCGCTCGAGATCCTCGAGGCGGCGCCGCAGACGTACGCCGCCGCGGAACGGATCGTCGAGGGCGCCGACTGGGTCGTCTGGCAGGTGACCGGACGGCTCGCACGCAACGCGTGCGCGGCGGGCTACAAGGGCACCTGGCACGCTACCGACGGATACCCGTCGGAAGCATTCCTCGCCACGCTCCAGCCCGGCCTGGCCGACCTGTACACGACGCGGATCGTCGGGCCGGTGCTGGCGCCGGGGAGCGTCGTCGGCGAGCTCACGCCGGCATGGGCCGAGCGGCTGGGGCTGGCCGCCGGCACTCCCGTCGCGGCGCCGATCATCGACGCCCACGCCGCGGTTCTCGGCGGCGGAATCGCCGGGCCCGGGGCGATGTTCATCATGATGGGCAGCTCCTCGTGCCACATGCTCATGGCCGAGCGCGAGGTTCTGGCCGAGGGGCTGTCGGGCGTCGTCGAGGGCGGCATCGTGCCCGGCCTGTTCGCGTACGAGGCCGGGCAGGCGGGTGTTGGCGATATCTTGGCCTGGTTCGTGCGGTCGGGCGTGCCGCCCGCCCTGCACGACGAAGCGGCGCGCCGCGGACGCTCGCTCCATGCCGTCCTGAGCGAGCAGGCGGCGGCGATCCGCCCGGGCGAGAGCGGCCTCCTGGCGCTCGACTGGTGGAACGGTTGCCGGACACCACTCGTCGACGCCAACCTCAGCGGGGCCGTGCTCGGCTATACGCTCCAGACGACGCTGGCCGAGATCTACCGCGCGCTCATCGAGGCGACCGCGTTCGGCACCCGCCTCATCGTCGACACGTTCGGACAGGCCGGCCTGCCGATCGACCGCCTCTGCGTCGGTGGCGGCCTGACGCAGAACGACCTCGTTCTCGATATCTACGCCGGAGTGACGGGCCTCCCCGTGGAGGTCGCGGCGGTCGAACAGGCGAGCGCCCTGGGCGCCGCGATCCTCGGCGCGGTGGCCGGCGGAGCGTTCGGCGACGTGCGCGAGGCGGTGCTGGCCATGACGCAGCCACCGGCGCGGGTCGTCGCTCCCAGGGCGGCCGACACCGCCGTCTACACCGCGCTCTACGGTGAGTACCGCCGGCTCGTCGACCTCATGGGCCGCGATCCCGAGTCGCCGCTCAAGCGGCTGCGCACCCTCCGCGCCGAGGCGCGCGAATCGCCGCGCACCGTGTGATCGCCTGCCGCTGCGCCCGCGCACGTCGGCGCAGGTCCCAGCGTCGCGCGGCGCGGGGATGGACGCTGCTTCGGTGCCGCGATGAGCTCCCACCCGCACGACACAGGCTGGGCCGTCGGGGTCGTGCCATCCTTGAAGGCCGGCCGCGGGGCGTGGTATTCTCCGGTCCGCCGACGGGCGGCCAAGAGCCTGGTTGGCCATCGGGCCGAGATAGCTCAGTTGGTAGAGCACGCGACTGAAAATCGCGGTG
>JAJYXX010000083.1 GCA_021801545.1 Chloroflexota bacterium
GGCGCGCACTCATTGACGCTCCCGCTCGCCCTTATCGAGGAGCTCGGCCGGCACGAGCTCTCGGACCAGGCGATCACCGAGTTCGCGGCGGTGGCGCGAGAGGTGCCTGCCAGCCTGCCTCTCTAAGATGGCGCGATCCGGGCCCGGCAGGGAGAACTCAGAGGCTGTTCACCCTACACTGTCGCGATTCGTCCTCGTTCCGCCAGGAAGTCCTCCGCCTGCCGACGATCGGGGAACGAGACCTGGGTGCCGATCCGGGTGACGGAGAGGGAGGCAACGGCGACCGCTCGACGCGTCGCCTCGCGGAGGTCGAAGCCCTCGGCGACGAAGACGGCAAGGCTCCCGATGAACGCGTCGCCGGCCCCGGTCGGATCGATGGCCTCGACCTCCACCGCGGGGACGTGGTGGGCACCCTCGGCGTCGACGAGCAGTGCGCCCCGGTCGCCGATCGTCAGCACGATCGCCCCCGGTCCGCGATCGAGAAGCTCGCGCGCGGCCTTCTCCGCCTCGGACAGCGTGACGGCCGGGCGGCCGGTCAGCTGCTCGATCTCGACCTCGTTCGGGGCGCAGATGTCGGTCAGGCGCAGAAGCTCGTCAGGCAGGAACATCGCGGGCGCCGGGTTGAGGATGGTCCGGACGCCACCGGAACGGGCGATCCGGAACGCCTCCAGCGTCGTCTCGATCGGGATCTCGAGCTGACAGCAGAGGACGTCCGCGGCGAGGATCCCGTCGCGGGCGGCGCGGGCGTCCTCCGGGGTGAGACCCATGTTCGCGCCGGGAATGATGACGATGACGTTGTCGGCATTGTCGTCGACGAAGATGGGCGCGACGCCCGAGAAACGCTCCTCGTCGAAACGGACGTGCCGCGTGTCGATGCCCTGGTCGCTGTAGTTCCTCAGCGTCCCCTCGCCGAAGACGTCGCGGCCGACCCGCGTGACCATCGTCACCCGCGCTCCGAGCTTGGCGGCCATGACAGCCTGGTTCGCGCCCTTGCCGCCGTAGCCCATGTGGAACGAATGCCCGATGAGGGTCTCGCCGAGTCGGGGCAGGCGGGGCACCCGTGAGATGAGGTCGATGTTCGAGCTGCCGACGACGCAGATCGTCGCGTGATGGGATCCCGCGCCGCTCATCGCTCCGGCCCCGCGATGATGACGTGTTCGTCCGTGTACAGGTGGATGCGCACTTCGGCGAACTCGTCGGCGTCGGCACCGGCCAGCCGACCGACCTCCGTGTCGAACGCAGCCTCCATCGCGTCGACGCTCTCCCACCACATCTCGGCCGTCCCGTCGTAGAGCGGCTCGTCACTCACTCCGGACGGTTGTCGCTCCAAGGCGATGTTGATCCGATAGCCCACGACGCCAGGCAGCTCCGACGAGATGCGCGTGTGCTCATCGAGCCAGCGACGTGCGAACTCCTCGCGGCTGATGCCGGGCTTGCGCTTGAGCAGAGCGATCAACTTGATCACCGCGAACCTCCGTAGATGCGAGAGCTACGACTTGACGGCGCCGAGCGTCAGCCCGCGGACGAGATACCGCTGCAGCACGATCGCCAGGACGATGCCGGGGATGATGGCGACCGTGCCCACCGCGGCGATCTCGCCCCACAGGATCTCGTGGCCTCCGACAAGACTGGGCACGATGACCGTCAGGGTCCTGACCTCGTTGCGCGTGAGCAGCAGGGCAAACATGAACTCGTTCCAGCTGAAGATGAACGAGAAGAGCGCCGTCGCAACGAGCCCTGGCGTCACGAGCGGTAGGACGATGTGCCGCAAGGCGCCGAGGTGGGAGCATCCGTCGATCAGGGCGGCCTCCTCGAGATCAATCGGCAGGTCCTCGAAGAAACCCTTCATGAGCCAGATGACAAAGGGCAGGTCGAACACCGTGTTCGCGATGATGAGCGCCAGGTGCGTGTCGAGCAGGTGGAGCTGGCGGAAGACGAGGAACAACGGGAGGGCGGACGCCACCGGCGGGAACATCCGGGTCGAGAGCACCCAGAACGAAAGGTTCTCGCCCCCGGTCCGGAATCGGGCGAAGCTGTACGCCGCGAGCGACCCGATGACCACCGAGGCGATCGTGGACCCGAGCGAGATGATCAGGCTGTCGCGCAGCCCCTGGATCCCACCCCGGCCATCTGGCGGGAGACGCATCGCGTTCAGGTAGTTCGTCAGATCGAAGCCCTGCGGGATGTAGACGGGGGGACGTGCGAAGTATTCCGCCTGCGTCTTGAACGAGGTGAGGATCATCCACGCCACGGGGAACAGAAAGAACACCAGGGCGAGGACGATGATCGCGCCCGGCAGGACCCGCCGTGCGATGATGCTCACAGGGAGCCTCGTCGCTGCATGCGCTTCTGGTAGCCGAGGAAGATCTTGGCGACGATCGTGATGACGATCAGCTGGATGACGGCCATCGCCGCGGTGTAGCCAAGGCTGAAGAACTTGAACCCCTGGAGGTACGTGTAGTAGGCGATCGTTTCCGTCGTACTGCCGGGTCCCCCGGCGGTGAGCTGGTAGACGATGTCGAAGAGCTTGAACGTGTCCATCATGCGGACGAGGATCCCGACCACGATGACCGGCAGCACCAGCGGCAGGGAGATGTGCCAGACCTGCTGGCGGGCCGAGGCGCCATCGACCCGTGCCGCTTCGTGGAGCTCGTCGGGGATCGCCTGCAGGCCGGCCAGGACGATGAGGATCATGAACGGGGTCCACTGCCAGACATCAGCGATAAGGATTGCGATGAGCGCGACGGACGGGTCGGCGAGCCAGGCGATGCCACGCCACAGGCCACCGGTCAGGAACTGGATGATGTCGTTCAGCGGCCCGAACTGATCGTTGTAGATCATCCGGAACTGGAACCCGGCGACAACCGGCGCGATCATCACCGGAATCAGGATGAGCGAGACGATGAGCGTTCGGCCGCGGCGAAGGCGGTTGACGAGGAGCGCCAGGCCAGTGCCCAGGATCACCTGGAGGCCCACCCCGACCACCACGAGCAGGGTGGTGTTCCGCATCGCATTCCAGAACCGACCGTCCTCGAAGAGGATCCGCCCGAAGTTTCCGAGCGCGACGAACTGCGCGGAAGCCTTCGTCGTCAGCTCCCATGAGAAGACGGTCAGGGTGGCCGTGTAGAGAAGTGGGAAGATGGTGATCGCGAGCAGGACGATGAACGTCGGCAGCACGAGCAGGAGCGGGAGGAAGCGCGGACGGATCGGGCTCGGCCGGCCGAGGCCGGGGAGCCTTCCGCACGCCAAACGTTGAGCCATCGCCTCCGTGCCTATCTGCCCTGACACAGAGGAGGAGCGGGTGGGTGGCCCCGCTCCTCCTAAGCTTGTGTATCGCGACTACTTGATCAGCCCGAGTGCCCGGTACCCCGCGAGGGCCGAACGCCAGAGCTCGATCTGCTTGTCACGTCCAAGGCTGTCGGTGATCTTCTGCCACTCGGCTGCGACCGTATCGAGCGCCTGCTGGGGCGTCTCCTCGCCGGCCAGGGCCTTGTTGACATGGAGATCGAGGACGTCCTCGTATTGCGCTGCCCCCGGGATGAAGATCTCCGGGAAACCATCGGCCAGGGCGGCCTTGAGCCCGCCGAGATAGGTCTCCGCGGCGGCCTTGTCGGCGAACATGGTGTACGCCTCGGGATGCTCGAGGTGGGTCGTCCGGTACGGGTCGAGACCCGTCAGCGAGGTCGACACATCCTCCAGGCTTCGATCGTAGGCGATGTGCTTGGCCACCCAGTAGGCGGCGTCCTTGTTCTTCGAATCGGCCGCGACGGCGACGACGCGACCGACTGGCATCATCGCCCGATGGACGACCTGACCGTTGATGAGCGTGCCCGGCACGCGCCCGACGGCGAGCTTGCCGGCGACGCTTGACTGGGTGGGATCGGCACCCTTCTTGGGTACGTCGGTCCACTGAACGACCATCGCAACATTGCCCTTGAGGAGCGCATCGCGGAGCTCGTCGTAGCCGTAGGCGCGGACGTCGGGTGGGGCGTTCTTCAGGCTGTCGACGAAGTTCTGGAGTCCCGCGACCGCCTCGGGCGTATTGATCTGGGGCGTCATCTGATCGTCGAAGTAGACTTGGCCGCTACTCGCCCAGCGGTCGACGAACCAGGCGAAGCTGAAGCCCCGCTTCGCGAATTCGGCCGATCCGTAGAAGTCATGGTCGAGCGTCTGGCCAGCGAGCTTCTCGCCCTTCTTGCGGGTGAAGAAGCTCCCGACCTGGAGCCAGTCGGCCCACGTTTCCGGTGGCCGGAGCTCCGTTCCGAACTTCGCCTTGTAGGCGGCCTGCTCGTCGGCGTTCTCAAAGAGGTCCTTGCGATAGATCATGACGTGAACGTCGCCGTCGATCGTCAGCGCGTACGTCTTGCCGGCCCACTTGTTGTACAGCTCGCGGAAGGGCGGCAGGACGTCGTCCTGGTTGGCGCCCCACACGGCCGCTGGCTCCTTTGTGAGATAGCCATCCAGCGGCTCGAGATATCCGTTGCTCGCGTAGTCGCCGATGTACGCGGGATAGAACGTTACGACATCGAAGGCGCCCGTCCCGGCCACGAACTCGGTCTTCAGCTTCTCATAGACCCCCTCGAACGGCACCTCGGTGATCTTGATCGTGATGCCGGCTTTCGTGAAGTCGTCCTTCCAGAACTCGTACGGCTTGAGGTTGTGCCCGGCATCCCCCACGACGTTGACCGTGACCCCGCCGAAACTCAGCGGCGTCTCCCACTTGATGACGTCGAGCGGTTGTGGGGCGGTGGCTGCTGCGCCAGCAGAAGCGGACGGCGGGGGGCTCGCCGTCCCGCCGCAGGCGGTCGTACTGAGCGCAATGACGACCAGGCCGATCCCGACCCGGTACCATCTGGAATGGGTCATCTCGTTCCTCCTCTGAGTCGTGTCGCTGCCCTACCGCTAGCGCGATGCGAGAGCCTGCAACCGCTCCGTGCACCGTCGGCCGGACCCATGAGACCCCCTTCCGAGGCTGTCGCTACGGTCTACTCGGCATCGAGTGCTGCGCTCCTTCCTCGCGGGCCAACGCTCTGGCCGAGTGCCGCTCGTCAGGCCGATCAGCTGGCGGCGCCGCGGACGCGCTTGTGAAGCGTGGACATGGGCGGCGCGCAGGAGGCACCGACCTTGAGCTTCGTCTCCAGGCGGATGGTCCGCGGCGGGCCCATGTCGCGGTGCTCCATCCGGTTGAGGAGGAGGCGCATCGCCAGGACGCCCTGCTCCTCCATCGGCCGATCGATGACCGTGAGTGGTGGGTCCAGGAGTTCGCCCAGGTCCAGACTGTCGAAGCTCAGGAACGAGATGTCGTCCGGGATCCGGAGTCCCAGGTCGTGGATCGCCCGGAGCGCTCCCATCGCCATGAGATTGTTCGCGACGAAGATCGCGGTGGGCTGCGGCTGGACCGCCAGGAGGCGAAGCATCGACTGATACCCGCCGCTGGCCCGGAAGTCGGAGAACGCAGTGTGCTCAACTCGCAACTCCAGCCCGGCGGCGCGCAGAGCCTCAACGAAGCCCTCGTATCGTCCGCGGCCGGGCGTCGTCTCGAGCGGGCCGCTGATCATGGCGATCCGCTCGTGCCCAAGCGAGATGAGGTGTGCCGCGGCCTGGGCGGCGCCCCCCTCGTTGTCCACCAGGACGCTGTCGAAGTCGCCCTCGGCCAGCTGCCGGTCGATGAAGACCGTTGGCACCCCAGTGGAGAGGAGATGGCTCGGGGGCTCGGCGTGCTCCGTCGCCGGAGCCATGAGCAGACCGTCGACTTTCTTTGCCATGAGCGACGCGACGACCCGGTGCTCGCGCTCAACGCTCTCGTCGGTATTGCACAGGTACAGGTCGTACTCGTCGTCACGGGTGACGGATTCGATCCCCTTGACCACGGCCGCGAAGAACGGGTTGGTGATATCCGGGACGACCACGCCGATGGCGCGCGTCGACCCCGATTTCAGGCTCCTCGCCAGCGCGCTCGGGCGGAAGCCGAGTTCGTCGATGGCCCGGCCGATGGCGACCGATTGCCGGACACGGCCACCGTTCAGGAACCGCGACACGGTGGCCGGCGACACGCCTGCGCTGGCGGCCACGTCGTGGATGGTCGGGCTCCTGCCGGCTCGTCTGGTATCGATTTCTGTAATCGATTCGGGCACCTGCTCATCATAGACCGTTTGTCAACCCGGCACATGGGCCGTGCGCGTCACGGTCGGTTGGTAAGTCGGGCGTCGTGCCATAGAACCCGTCACGATCGGCCGGCAGTCTGCCGGTGTGAGACCAGCGAGGACGACGAGACCAACCGAGAGGGCGAGACTCGGACGACCGAGGCTCAGAATCCCGAACCGACCCGAGATCTGGCTGCTCGGAGACGAGGGCGGCGTGATCCTGTGGGATCAGCGCGTCTGGACGACCGCCCCGTTTCGCCGCCACCGGTTCCGCTGCACCCCGCCCGACGGCTCGAAGGGGCACACGCTCTCCCTCGGCCGGCGACGCGCGGCCGAGCACCATCCGACCGACGGGGCGTGCGTCACCTGCGATCTCGAACCGGTAAGTGGATCCCCCTGCGCCCTATTCGAACGTGGGCGGGGCAGGATCAGCCTGGATCAGGGCTGGAACTTCGGCCTAACCCGCGAGCGCGAGCGCGAGCGCGACGACCAGGGCGACGACGCCGATCGCGGCCACGGCCGCGTCCAGCGGCTGCCAGGCGATCGGGCGGAAGGTCGTGCGCGGCCGGCTCCCGAACGCCCGGGCATCCATTGCCAGGGCGAGCCGGTCCCCGTGCCGGATGGCCAGGACCAGGAGCCCGACGAGGAGGCGCGGGTGCCAGCCCGCGCGCAAGCCGCGGACCCGGCGCGCCTGGCGCAGCGTCGCCAGGTCCTCCACGAACCTCGGGATCGCCTGGTAGGCGGCCAGGGCCCCATAGGCGAACCGCTCCGGGAGGTGGGCCTGGCGGACGAGGGAATCGACGAGGCGTGTCGAGTCGGTCGTCAGCCCGAAGACGACCCCGACCGAGACGATGGCCAGGACGCGGGCAGCCAGTCCGACCCCCGCCCCGGCCGCCTCCGCGGTCAGCCGGAC
>JAJYXX010000416.1 GCA_021801545.1 Chloroflexota bacterium
GAGGGATCGTCGACGCCTGGGGAACGAGCTCCGACGTCATCACGGCCCAGGCCCTTTCGGGAAACCCGCGCTACGCACTGCTGGCCGCCGCGACCATCCCGTCCACGCCCACCGCGCCTGCTCTGAACGCCCCCGTCGTCGGGACGCACGGCCCGTACACGACCACCGCCGATCAGTGCGCGATCTGCCATCGCGGCCACACCGGCCAGAACAAGAGCGTCCTGTCGGCTACCGCCCCGCAGAGCACCCTCTGCTTCCGATGCCACGACGGGACAGGTGCGAACCAGAACGTGCAGGTCCAGTACACGGACGCCAGTGTGCCCGCGAACGACGCATCGACGCGCAGCTACTATCGACACGACGCGCTCGTCACGACCACGCACACCCGGGCAGACCTCAACGAGTTCGGCGGCCTGAGCAACCGTCACAGCGAGTGCGGCGACTGCCACAACTCGCACGCGGCAAACGCGACGAACAGCACCCAGACCTCGACCGGCTGGACCGCCTCAGGAAGGCTCGCGAACATCTCCGGCGTGGCGGTCACGAACGGGACCGCGGGCACGGCTCCAACCTATACCTTCCGCGACGGCATTACGACGCCGATCGACCGCGAGTACCAGCTCTGCCTCAAGTGCCACTCCGGGTTCACGACCCTCCTGGCGAACCCGACCGGGACTCCGACCCCCTACTCGCTCTACGAGCTCGACAAGGGGGTGGAGCTCAACCCGAGCAATGCCTCGTACCACCCGATCGAGGCCGCCGGAAAGAACACGACCGCGGCGATGACGAATCAGCTTGCCGGCACCTCGCCGTACAAGCAGTGGACGTTCACCACGACGAGCACGATCCGCTGCGTCAACTGCCACGGCGACTACCGGAAGTACAATCCGACGACGACGCCCGCGGCCGGGTCCGATCTGGCGCCGCATGCCAACCAGTACCGCGGTGTCCTCCTGCAGAACTACCGCGATCGCGCCCTCATGCAGTCCACGGAGGCCTATAGCGCCGCGAACTTCGCGCTCTGCTATCTGTGCCATGGGGAGGCGCCATTCGCTGACACGAGCGGAGACACACGGACGGACACGAACTTCCGGTTCCACGGGTTCCATCTGGGGAAGCTGCCCAGGAATACGAGCACGTCGTACAACATCGACCAATCCGGGGCGGGCCGAGGGTACGCGATCTGCGCCGAATGCCACTTCCGGATCCACTCGACGACCTACCGCGTCGGCACGCAGCCCGCATATCCGCGCCTCGTCAACTTCGCCCCGAACGTGACGGTCGGGTCGACACCGTGGAACCAGACGTACAAGAGTTGCACGCTCACCTGCCACGGCGTCAGCCACTGGGGCTGGTGGTACTGACGCCGCGGCGGGGCTCGCAACGGGCCGTCACGTGGCTCCCCTACCCGAGGGGTATAGGCTCGTCTATACCCTGGGCCGGCCTGTCTGGAGCTTTTGTGGATCGTCTCTATCCGAAACATGCCGCCCGGCGGATGGTCCCCAGAATCGCTCAAATCGACAATGGGTCCATCACGACAGAGTCCACGCGCAGAGTCCACGCGGGCGGCATGTCCGCGACGAGGCGAGGAGAACCAGATGGACCGCACCGAGCACGCGTCCCCGACCGGCCACCGCCGGTCGCTCCACCCCGCCGCCGCCGGCATCATCGCCGTCGTGCTGCTGAGCGGCGCCGCGTTCGCGGCCTGCTCCGGGGCCCACGATCCGGCCGCACAGACGGGCACGGCGATGCCGACGATGTCCGGCCACGTCCCGACCGTCGACGCGGCACCGCAGATGACCGACAGCGGCTCTGCCGCCATGGGCGTGGGTGACCTGGTCCCGGCCGACGCGAGCGAAGCCTGGGCCAGCCGCCCAGCCTACACTCGCGGCAACGCGCAGACCGAGGAGGCCTACGCGTACGCCCTGTACTACCCCCAGATCGTCCAGTGGATGCCCTGCTACTGCGGCTGCGGCGGGATGGGCCATCGCAGCAACCTCGACTGCTACTACAAGCCGGCGGTGCCGGGTCAGCCCACCGCGTTCGAGGAGCACGCGTCCTACTGCGACATCTGCGTCAAGACGACGCTCCTCACGAAACAGCTGGTATCCGAAGGGAAGTCCCTGCGCGAGATCAGGGCGGCCGTCGATCAGACCTTCGGCGGGTCAGTGCCCGGCACGCCGACCGAGCTGCCGCCGGCGTGAGGAGACCAGCACGATGACCGCCCCCACGAAGCCGAACGCCCGCGCGGATGCGACTCAGCTCGAGCCCGAGCTGCTCGCCCGGCTCGGCCTCTCGACCCAGGCGAGCAGTCAGGACGTCGAGACGGCGCACGACGAACTCGTCAGGTTCCTGGAGAGCGCCCCGCATGAACTGAGGAGCTGGGCGCAGCGCGAGATCGCCGCGGCTGACGAGGCGTACGCGCTCCTGTCCGACCCGACGACGGACCCGGCCAGACAATTGGACCCGATCGCGATCGCTCCGACGCCGGTCGCGGTCGCCCTGCCGGTGGCCGACGAGGAGGAGTACTTCGAGGAGTTCGAGGAAATCGACCGCGAGCCGCCGAAGACGCGCAGGGCGCGACGCGAGGTTGATCGACAGGCACGAGCCGCCGGCCAACGAGCCGCAGCCGGGCAGCCCGGGACATCGAGCCGGAGCCGGCTCGTCAGGCGGCTCGCCATCGGCGCCGCGGTCGTCGTCGGTGCCGTCGCGATCGCGCTCGGCGGCTACAGCCTCGGCGCGCCATCCGTGCCCGGCTTCACCGGGACGCCGGCCCCCGAGGCTTCGGGCGCCGGTCAGATCGATCAGGCGAAGGTCGCCGAGCTCATGAAGAAACTCCAGGCGAACCCGAAGGACATCCCGACGCTCCAGCAGCTCGGCGACGTCTACTTCCAGGCGGGCGACTACAACACCGCCGGCGGTTGGATGGAGAAGATCCTCGCGATCGATCCGAGAAACGTGACCGCCCGGCTCGCCCTCGGCGCCGCACTCTTCAATCTCGGCAAGGCGCCCGACGCCGAGAAGCAGTGGCGGCAGGTCCTCACCGTGGATCCAAAGAACGTCGAGGCGCACTACGACCTCGGGTTCCTGTATCTCAGCCAGAATCCGCCGGACGTTGTCAACGTGCGAGCAGAGTGGAACAAGGTCATCGAGATCGCACCGGATTCGGACGTCGCGAAGACGGTCGCCACGCACCTCCGGAGCCTCGAGGGCTCTCCCGCCCCGAGCAGCGTGGCTTCCCCCGCAGCTTCCCCATCGGCCTCGCCCGCGGCCTCGCCGACCGCAAGCGGGAACTGATCCCATGACGGGCGCCGGCATCCTGGTCGCCTTCCTGGCGGGGATCGTCTCGTTCGCCTCGCCGTGCTGCCTGCCGCTCGTGCCCGCCTACGTCGGATACCTGGTCGGCGCCACGCCGGACGGATCGGCTGCCCGCCGCCGGGCCGCCTTCTACCAGGCGCTCGCCTTCGTCCTCGGCTTCTCGGCCGTGTTCATCGCGCTGTGGGCGTCGGTCGGCCTCATCGGCTATGTGCTCCGCGACTACGCCGGGATGCTCCGCCAGGTCGGCGGCGCGATCCTCGTCTTCATGGGTCTCCACGTGGCCGGCGTGATCAACGTCACCGCCCTCTACCGCGAGGTCCACCTGCCCGTCGGCCCCATGGGTGGGGCCCCGATGGGCTTCGGCCAGGCTACCCCGTCGACGCCGAGCTACCGGCGTTCTGCGCTCCTCGGGGTCGTCTTCGCCGCCGGCTGGACGCCCTGCATCGGTCCGATCCTCGGCGGGATCATCGGCCTCGCCTCGGTGAGCGCGAGCGTCGCCGAGGGGACCCTGCTCCTCGTCGCCTACGCCGCCGGCCTGGCGATCCCGTTCCTCCTCGTCGCCGTCGGTGCCACCGCCGTCAGCCACCGTCTCGGCTGGTTCCGCGATCACCACACCGCCGTGTCGCGCGTGACCGGCACCCTGCTCGTCATAGTCGGCTTCCTGATGATCACGAACACGTTCGTTCGTCTGTCCAGCCTCTTCGCCCCGCTCGGTGTCTGAGGGAGAGCACGCATGAGCCAAACGGTTCGAACCACCGCCCTGCCGGCAGCGTCCCGGGAGCCAGTCGACGACCTCGACGGCGGCCTCACGATCTCGCCCTGGGGCATCCTCGATCGGCTCTGGCACCTCTTCATCTCGATGCGGACGGGGCTCATTCTCATCCTCGCCCTCGCCGTGCTCGGCCTCATCGGGACGCTCCTCGTCCAGGCGCCGGCAGGACTGCAGAGCGACCCGGGGGCGTACGCGACCTGGCTCGACTCCCTCCGTCCGAAGTACGGCGGCTGGACGGGAATCCTGAACGCTCTCGGCCTGTTCTCGATCTTCACCTCGATCTGGTTCAAGGGGATCGTCGTGCTCCTCACGACGAGCATCCTTGCCTGCTCAGCAAACCGGGCGCCGTATCTCTGGAAGCAGGCCACACGCCCCCGCACGAACATGAGCGAGACGTTCTTCGCGCACGCGCCGCTCAGCGCGAGCGTCACCGCACCGGCCGAACCGGACGCGGCCCTGGCGGAGCTGCAGGCGGCGCTCCGGGCGCGCCACTTCCGGACGATCACCGAGCGGGACGGTGACGCGATCCACCTCTACGCGGACCGGTTCCGCTGGGGACCGTTCGGGACGGTGATCGCCCACCTCAGCCTCGTCTTCATCCTCATCGGCGCCCTCGTCGGGTCGTCGCTGGGGTTCCGCATCCCGGACTTCATGGCGGCGATCGGGACGAAAGTCGAGGTGGGGAACGGGACCGGGCTGACGCTCGAGGCGAGGTCCTTCACCGATACCTACAACACAGAGAACGGCGCCCCGAGCGATTACGCGAGCGACATCGTCCTCTACCGAGACGGTGCGCAGGTCGCGGCCCAGACGATCCGCGTGAACCAGCCGATGCAGTACGACGGCGTCACGATCTACCAGTCGTTCTACGGCCCCGCGGCCGCGATGCAGGTGAAAGACGCGAACGGCGCCGTGCTCTTCGACGAAGGGGTGCCGCTCGCCTGGGGCTCGACCGACAAGAACAAGCGCGTCGGCCGGTTCGCCCTCCCGGACCAGGGGCTGACCGTCTTCGTGGTCGGTGTCGCCTCCGGAGAGGTGGATGCGCAGATCAAGCCCGGCCAGATGCAGCTCGAGGTCTACAGGGAAGGGAGCGACGGGACGCCACTCGCGACGCAGATCGTGTCCCAGGGCCAACCCGCGAGGATCGCCGACCTCGACTTCACCTTCGTTCGCGAGCGCCAGTTCACCGGCCTGATCGTCGCCCGCGATCCGGGCGTCCCCTTCGTCTGGGGCGGCGCACTCCTCCTCGTGCTCGGTGTGTGTCTCGTCTTCTTCTTCCCGAATCGACGGGCGTGGGCGCTCATCCGCCGGCGGCCCGACGGGAGCGCGATCGAGGTCGGGGCGATCGTTCGCCACGACGTCGGCTTCGAGTCCGATTTCCGAAACCTCGTCAACGAGGTGAAGCTCGCCCTGGCCGGGCCGAGCGCCTCCTGAAGGAAGGGCAGGACCCATGTTCAAGATGTCGGAGTACAGCTTCGTCGCCGGGATTCTCGCGGTCGGGCTGGCGCTCATCTGCTACGCGATCGCATTCGCGTCGGTTCGCTTCGCGCGAACGCGCACGGCGATGGCCGGTGCCCGAGGGGGCGCCGGGGCGGCCGGCGGCTCCGTCACGACGGTGACCCGCGGGCCGAGCAGCCTCGCCACCTACGGCACGCTCATCGCCTGGCTTGCCCTTGCCTTCATCACGGCGTCGCTCACCTTCCGGACGATCGTGGTCGGCCACGGCCCGTTCGCGAACATGTACGAGTTCTCGATCGCGTTCGCCTGGGGCGTCCTCGCGATGTATCTCTACTTCGAGCACCGCTACCACCAGCGAGTCCTCGGACTCATCGCCCTCCCCATCGCGCTCGCGATGCTCATCTACGCGACGACGATCCCCTCGACGGCCGACCCGCTCGTCCCGGCGCTTCAGAACAACCTGCTCCTCACCGTCCACGTTGCCGTCGCAATCGTCGCCTACGGGACCTTCTCGGTCGCATTCGCAGCCGCGGTCCTCTACCTCATCCAGCCCGCGGGCGGCCGGCGCGGCCTCCCGAAGCCGGTGCTCCTCGACGAGATCTCGTATCGGGCGGTCGTCATCGGCTTCCCGTTCCTCACCCTCGTGATCGTGCTCGGCGCGGTCTGGGCCGACGTCGCCTGGGGCAGCTACTGGAGCTGGGATCCCAAGGAGACGGCGTCGCTCGTGACGTGGCTCATCTACGGCGCCTACCTCCACGCCCGGGTTGTTCGTGGCTGGCGCGGCTCGCGGTCTGCGTGGCTCCTCATCGCAGGCTTCGGCGCCACCCTCTTCACCTACTTCGGGAACCTCTTCTTCGGCGGCCTGCACAGCTACAGCGGCCTGAACGACAACTAGCGCGACGGCAGCTGCGCGAGCGCGCAAGAGCTGACGGGAGCGTCAGGAGAACACTGATGGAAGCACAGGCGATGGCGACGCAGGAGGCCCCGCGACAGCGGACGGGTCCGAGCCGGATCTCGACGCTCGGTGTGATGGGCGTCACCGCGGCGATCATCTTCGCGGTCGCGTACCTCGCGAACCAGCCCGCCGCCACGTCCGGGGGCGTCACCTCGGTGACGCTCACGGGCGCCGCAGCGGGCGAGGCGCCCACGGTCGGCAAGACAGCCCCCGACTTCGCCGCGACGACGGTCGACGGAGATCCGATCAAGCTCAGTGACCTCAGGGGCCGGCCGGTCTGGTTGACGTTCGGAGCGAGCTGGTGCCAGCCCTGCCGGGCCGAGAACCCGGACATCCAGGCGACCTACGACAAGTTCACGGCCAAGGGCGTCGTGGTTCTCGCGATCTTCATCTCGGAGGACGGAGCGACGGTCAAGGACTACGCGACACGGGTCGGCCTGACCTACCCGAAGGTGGCCGATCCGAACACGAAGATCGCGTCTCAGTACCGGATCCTCGGCATCCCGTCGCACTTCTTCATCGA
>JAJYXX010000178.1 GCA_021801545.1 Chloroflexota bacterium
CCTGGAGGATCCCGCGACCCTCGCCGCCGCGGCGACGCTCGAGGTCCAAGACGCCTACCGGACCGTCTCGGGCCGCTACCACGAGTCGAAGACCGCGGAGATCCTCGCCGGCCAGGAGATCACCCAGTCACGGGCCGAGGCCCGCCTTTATCGCTCGCGTGCCGAGGCGCAGCTGCGCATGGGCGACGAGGCCGGTGCGGTCGCGTCCGCGCAGCAGGCGCTGTTCAAGGACTACGAGGCCGAGATGCTGGAGGGCCACCTCGCCCAGCTCCAGCAGGTGAACACCGACCTGCACGCCGCGGTCGGCGAGCTCAAGATCCAGCTCGACATGGTCTCGATGCTCGGACGGATCGAAAAGAGCCGCTTCTACGCCGCGGCGGCGTCGAAGGCCGCGGTCGAGAGCCGCTACGGCCGGCCGGGGCAGGTCGGCACCTCGCCCTACGAGCAGCTCGAGCAGGCGCGGCGGCGGACGAACGAGGTCATGGCCGGTGCGCTCGCGTCGAAGGAGATCGGCCAGCTGCTCCCCGACCAGATGGCAGCGGCACCGGACTTCTCCTTCCAGGCCCGGCACGCGATCGAGGTCGCGAAGTCCGGCGGCTCCCTCGCAGATGCCCTTGCCGCCCCGCCGCTCGCCGCGATCGACGGCGGCGGGCCCGGCGAGGTCGATCCGGCCGCGGTCGCGGACACGACGGCTGCCGGTCCGGCGTAGTCATCCACGCGGTCCGGGGACCCGGCGCCCGGCGCGAGGCGGGACCGGGCCCCGGGGCTGTGGTCAGCGCGCTCGATCGGCACAGCGCGCCTCGACGCACCGCGACGAAGCTCCGGCGGTAGTGGGTCAGTTTGAGCGGGCTGCGCGCACCGTTGGCCTAGCATCCCTGCCCGAACAGGCGTTCGGCGATAGGATCAGGTGATGATGCTGACGGACAACGAGATTCGGGACGCCCTCAAGGCGGGGGGCTTGGGCATCACGCCCTTCGAGGAGCGTTGCCTCCAGTCAGCCAGCTACGACTTCCGGGTGGGCGACCAGGCGTTCCTCAGCGGAACCGACTCGATCATCGAGGTGGCCAATAAGGGGCTGGTCATCATCGAGCCCGGTGAGTTCGCCGTGCTGGCTACCCGAGAGACCGTGAAGTGTTCCGCTCAATACGCCGCTCAGATCGGGTTGGATTCCAAGTACGCACGACAGGGGCTTGTTCTACTGTCGGGTCCGCAGATCGATCCCGGGTTCACCGGTGTACTCGTCGTGCGGGTGACGAATCTTGCGCCCCGCCGGATCACCCTGATGTACGAAGCACCGTTCCTGACGGTCCAGTTCTTCCGATTGACGCACGCCGTCGCGAAGCCGTACTCAGGATCGCGCCAGGGGCAGACTGGACTCGGTCCAGCCGACGTCGAAGAGCTGACGCATCCTGACAGTCCGACGCTGGGGGGAATGGTGAAGTCGCTCTCGGCCCTGGCGACCGACGTGAGTGACCTCAAGACGGCGGTCAAGTGGATGGCGTGGGCCGTCCCAGTCATCGTCGCGATCGGTATGGCGGTCGTTGGCCTGGTGGTCGGGCTGAAGTAGTCAATCCTTCTGTCGAGCAACCCAGCTACCTGGGTCACCCTCCACGGATGGATCGCCACCCGGCCGCCATCGCCGGCGTCCGCTTGATCGATGGCTGGCTGTCCCGCCTGACCGTGAGCGACTGGTGCACGCGGCCGAAGTTGCACCAGAAGAAGTGCAGGCTGTCAGCATGGGGGTGGTTCTCGATCTTCTTCGAGAAGGCGCTCGTCAGAGGCTGTCGCACGGTTGATCCACGGACGTGAGCGTTGCTGGTCTGCACGGGTAGACCCTCGCCCGCCTCGGGCCGATCTGCCGTCCGTTCCCTTTCAGGCGATCGCCAGGCGACGCCTGCGGAGCTTCCGAAGGTTGTGGACCGCGCAGATGAGGCGCCACTCGCTTCTCGCCGCGCGGATGCCGCGACCGGAGAGAAGTCCGGCGGCTCGCTCGAACAGGCCCTCGCCGCCCCGCCGCTCGCCGCGATCGACGGCGGCGGGCCCGGCGAGGTCGATCCGGCCGCGGTCGCGGACACGACCGCCGTCGGGCCCGCATAGTCGCCCCCGGGGCCCGGTCGCGGCGGGACCGGGCCCCGGGCAGCTCGACGACGACGCTCGGCTGCGGCCCGATGCACCGGATCGGATCGGCGTGGGTCGACAAGCGCATCGACACAGCTTCGGCGGTAGTGGGTCAGTTCGAGCGGGCTGCGCGCACCCCTGGCGTAGCATCCCTGGGTAGTGGGTCAGTTTGGCCGGCTGGCAATGTTCGTATCGCAGATCGGTCGATGCCTGACCGTTGCGGATCACCCGGGCGATGTACCGGCGGTCCGAGACGTTCCTGTCGGCGCTAGCGGTGGAGGCGGGGTCGAGTTGTCTCAAGCGGTCCACAGGATCGGCCGTTAGGCTGAAAGTCGTAGTCGGTGACAACCCGGCAGAGTAGCATTATTGTAATTACAAGGCCGTAATGACTAAAGGGAGCGACGCGGCATGGGCGAGCGAGAAGTGATCACCCCAGAACTGAGTCAGGGCTCCGATATCGATCTCAGCGTGATGTATCAGGAGCATTCTGCCGAGGCGTATTCGCTTGGCGCGAATGACATGGCTCAGAGCTTCACCACATCTGGCGCTAACTCCACTGCACGCTGATCGAGTGCTTTGCAAAGATTGCCTGCAGGGTTTCCGGGTGTATGCCTAGCCCAGTGTTGAGAAACTGGTGTTCTGCAACACTCTCACCGTCCTGCTGAACTTCTGGCCGTATGCCCAGAGCCCAACTCCGCGTCTGGCTTTGGATTGCCCACACCACGCCATCACGATCAACAGTCGGTCCACCGCTCTGCCCCCGCAAACCCGGTGAAGATGTTTCGATCAGCTTGAGCGGATAGCCGTTTGGCGAAGTACCGATTTCGGCGGTGCGCGTGAATATCCCATCGATTGGGAAGACGGGGCACGGCACGGCCCCGGGATCCAGCCGAAACGTATCGGCTGTTGCGTCATAGGTAGCGGTCGGCGCATGGAAGGGGTAGCCCAGCTTCAAGAGGCTCGTCCCCGGTCGGAGATTGCCGGGCGTCTTGAATGTAGGGATAGCTTCGAGGCGTGACGCATCAACTGGATCGAGACGACAAAGCGCAAGGTCGGCGTCCGGATAGACATACATTTCCGCGGCCTGGAGGCCGTCGTTGCCCCACCAGATGGAGCGGTGAGGCTGCGCGGCCATCCGGTTGTACATATCCACGATGTGGCCGGCGGTCGCTATCCAACCGTCAGCATTAAGAAATACAAAAGCGCCCAGTCCTGTCTGAACGTCTCCGGCGTTTCTTTGAACGGAGACGATTACAGGCGCCATGAACTTCGTCGCCTTCTCGTACGCATCAGCGAACATTTGCTTCCCTCTCCCCTAGTCGAGGAGCGCTGCGAGCTGCGTAAGGCTCCAAGGGTATCTGGCGATTCCCGCCGCCATCGCAGGCGTCCGCTTGATCGACTTTCTGTTCTCGTCCTTGATCGTCAGGGACTCGTGGACGCGGCAGAAGTTGTAGTACATGAAGTGGAGGCTCACCGCGTGGGCCAGGTTCTCGACCTTCTTTGAGAAGGCGTTGGTCAGCCTCGTGAAGCGGCGCATCCCCATGCGCATCGTGAGGTTCTGACGCTCCACGTAGCTCGTTGAGATGTTCTCGGGGTCCGGGTCGCCGGCCTGAACGCGGACCTGGATGCCGGTGCAGACGGCCGGACTGTACTTGCGCTCGGGCGTGTCCTGGGGGCCGCCGCCGTACTGCTTGATCAGCTGCGCGAAGTCGATGGAGTTGCGCCAGATGGCGTCGGCCGCCACCGCGTAGTGCCCCAGGCCGTCCGTCGTGAGCTGGATGCGATGCCCCGGCTTGACCCGGCTCCGAAGGTCGGAGAGGAACGTGTAGCAGTCCTCGAGCGTCCGCTCTCCGACGAGCCACGAAGGCACGAGCTTCGTCTCGGCCTCGATGGCAGTCCAGGTCCAGACGTCCCCGTAGCCGAAGGTGTCCTTGTGCTCCTCCGGCACGTTCTTCTGCTTGGCGTAGCAGAAGGACCAGATCTCGTCGGCCTCGATGATCTTGCTGTCCAGGTTGGATCGACGGCGACGGGCCCGGCGAGGCCGATCCGGCCGCGGTCGCGGACACGACCGCCGTCGGGCCGGCATAGTCGCCCCCGGGGCCCGGTCGAGGCCGGACCGGGCCCCGGGGGCTTCGACGACGACGCTCGGTGGGACCAGACGCACCGGATCGGATCGGCGCGCCTCGACGGCTGCGCCGATCCGGCGTTGGCCTTGGGAGCGGCCCGCTCAGCCCGGCGCGCCCCGCTGGTGGGCGGCGGGCGGCACGAGGAGTCGGCGGGTTGGGCGCGCCGCGTCGAGGTCCTCGACGAGCGCACAGCGTCGTGCGATGCCACGGCGCAGGTCGCTCGGTCCGAGGAGGTAGATCGCGGCGCCCGACGGCGCGTCGGCGAGCGCTTTCGTCGTCTGGTCCCAGCAGCGCAGGTCGAGCTCGAGCCCGACGAACGCGACCGCGTCGGGCCGCCAGCTCCAGACGAAGCGGCAACGGGCGGCAAGGAGCGACGCCGGGCCGACATAGACCCACAGCGGGCTTGCCACCGGGTGGCGCGGATGGCCCCAGGCGGCAAGAGTGGGGCGAGAGGGGTTGTGGCCGAAGACCGCGGCGATGGCCTCGGGCGCGGACTCGGTCCGCCAGCCGAGACGCCGAAAGGCCCGCTCTGCCCCGGCGAGGCCAACCGGGCGGGCGGGCAGTGCGTAGCCCGGACGGCCCCTCATCGCCCGGGCCTTCTCGTCCGGGTCGCCTGCCACCATCGCCGCAGCTCGCCCGGCTCGAGCTCGGTGATCGGCAGGCAGGCCCGCAGCTCCTCGAGGTAGCGGCTCGGCGCGGGCTTGCGCCGGCCACGCACGAGCGCCCGGGTCCATAGGACGATGTTCGCCGAGCGGGTCGTCGCCACGTAGCACAGGCGCCGCTCCTCGCCGTCTTCGTCCTCGTTGGACTTGGAATGAGGAAGTCGACCCTCCTCGGCGGCGATGACGATCACGACGTCGGCCTCGGCGCCCTTGGCGGCGTGGATGGTCGAGAGCCGGACGGGCCTCGGCTTGTTCGTCGCCTGCGCCCGCTGGCGCGTGGCGGCGGCGAGCGCGAGCAGGTCTTCTAAGCGTTCGGCCCGCTTCGCGATCGTGCGGAAGTCCGCGATGGTCTCCTCGGCGCGCTCTTGGATCGCCGGCGGGCAGAAGGCCTCGAGGCGGCCAGGCGCGGCGATCTTGTCGTAGAGCTCGGCGGGGGTGATGTCCTGCCCGGCGGCGAGCACCGGCACGAGGAGACGAGCGTACTGGCCGCGGTCGGTCGGGCTGTCGGCGAGCGCGGCGTAGCCCGCGGGCGGGCCGCCGGCGGTGGTGACGAGGCGGAGCAGGGTGTCGAGGTGCAGCCGGCGCGAGGGCGGGTAGGCGGCGAGGCGGCAGGCGGCGACCATGTCGGCCGGGTCGAGGACAAGGCGTGCCGCGTCGAGCAGGCCGTCGATCTCCGGCAGGCCGAAGAAGCCCGTCGGCTGCGCGAGCTCGTGGGGGACGCCGTTCATCCACAACAGCGCCGAGACCGGCTCGAGGTCGGTCGCGACCCGGGCGAGGACGAGCACCGAGGGCGGATCGTCGCTGCTCGCGAGGCTCGCGACCTCGTTAGCGACGAGCTCGGCCTCCGCCGCCTGGTCCGCGCAGACCGCCTCCAGCAGCACGCCGCCGTCTCGGACCGGCATGAGGGTCGTCTCGGCGTCGCCGCCGAGACGCAGCAGCGTCGTCGCCGCGGCCGCGACGGCCGAGGGGCAACGGTAGCTGCGGGCGAGGCGGTAGCGACGGAGGTCGCTCGAGCGCTCGGCCCAGGCGGACAGCACGCCGGGGTCCGCGCCCTGGAAGCCGTAGATCGACTGGTGCGGGTCCCCGACGAAGAACATGAGCGGCGGGTCGAGCAGCTCGAGGACGCGCATCTGCGCGGCGTTGGTGTCCTGGGCCTCGTCGAGCAGCACCGCGCGCACCCGCGCGCGCAGCCACGGGCCGAGCCTCGGATGGCGGAGGAGCGCGATCGTCCGCTCGATGAGCTCGTCGAAGTCCATGAGGCCCCTTGTCGCCTTCAACTCGGCGTACGCGGCCCAGGCCGCCTTCTCGACCGGTGCGAGGCCCGCGGCCTCGGCGGGGTCCTCGCCGCGGGCGCGCACCTTCGCGATCGCGCCGCGCAGCTGCGCGACGTCGAGCTCGAGCGGCCCGATCGCCATCGGACAGCTGTGCGAAGGGGGGCCGAGGACCTCGTGCCACATCGCGAGCGTCTGGCGCTCGTCGGCGAGGGCGGTCCCCGCCTGGCGCCACTCACGCGGCACGCCGGGGGCCTCGGCCAGCCAGCGGTGGGCATGGGCGTGGAAGGTGCGGATCGGCACCGCGTCGGCGAGCCAGGGGCCGCAGCGGGCCGCGAGGCGCTCGGCGAAGGTGCGGGCGGCCGAGCGGGTGAAGGTGACGACGTGCAGCTCGGCCGGGGCGAGGCTGCCGTCGGCGAGGAGGTTGGCGGCGAGCTCGGTCAAGGTGGCGGTCTTGCCCGCGCCAGGGACCGCGGCGCACATCGCGCGCCCGGCGCGGTGACGGGCGATCTCGCGCTGGTCTGAGTCGAGCTGCACGGCCTCGTCCTGGCCGGGAGTCTGGCCCGAGGGCGCGCACCGGCCTTTCTCCCGGCCAGGACGGAGGCGATGACCATCACCGAAACCCTTCCTGGCATCGAGGAGCCCGCGGTGGTCGCAGTTGCACGCCTCGTCGGGCTCGAGGTGCCGGGGAACGACGCGCTCGGGCGGGGGGTCGTGATGACCCGCTGCCCGTTCCACGACGACGCGCGCGCGAGCCTCGAGCTCGCCCCGCGCATCAACCGCTGGCGCTGCCTCGCCGGC
>JAJYXX010000134.1 GCA_021801545.1 Chloroflexota bacterium
TCGTGGCGCGCCCTGATCCCGTGAGCGGCCTCCCGGTCGTCGCGATCGTCGGGCGGCCGAACGTCGGCAAGAGCACCCTCTTCAACCGGATCGTCGGCGCTCGGACGGCGATCGTCGAGGACCAGGCGCGCACGACGCGCGACCGCCTCTACGCCGACGCGGAGTGGAACGGGCGGCGCTTCGTCGTCGTCGACACCGGCGGCCTCGAGCGCGACTCGAACGACCCGATCGAGGTGAAGGTCCAGGAGCAGGCCCGCCTCGCGATCGCCGAGGCGGACGTCATCGTCTTCGTCGTCGACGCCGCGATCGGGCTGACACCGGCCGACCAGGAGGCGGCCGACCTCCTGCGCAGCGCGCGGGCGCCGGTGATCGTGGCCGTCAACAAGGCCGACAACCAGAAGCGTGAGCTCGAGGCGGCCGAATTCTTCTCGCTCGGCTGGGAGGAGACGTACCCGATCAGTGCAGCCCACGGACGGGGGACCGCGGACCTGCTCGACGCGATCGTCTGGGCCCTGCCGCCCGAGAGCCCCGAGGAGATCGCGCGCAAGGCGCGCGAGGCGGAGGCGGACGCCTGGGCGCGCGACGTCGCCGCCGGCCGGCTCGAGCCGTTCGTCGTCGCCGGACCCGAGGCCCCGGAAGCCGGAGAAGGTGAGGGCGAGGAGGCCGAGGGGCCCGAGGAGGCGGACGCGACGGCGGCCGCCCGTCGCTGGGACGCCGAGCTGGCGGCGGAGGCGGAGACCGGCCCGGCCGCAATCGCGCTCGTCGGACGCCCGAACGTCGGCAAGTCGAGCCTCCTGAACGCCCTGCTCGGCGAGCAGCGGGCGATCGTGAGCGAGGTGCCCGGGACGACGCGCGACGCCCTCGACACCCGGCTTGCCTGGGGCCGCAGCGAGGTCGTGCTCATCGACACGGCAGGAATCCGGCGACCCGGCCGAGTGGCGAGTGGACCGGCGGCCGAGCGCCACGCCACGCTGCGCGCCCTGAAGGCGATCTCGCGAGCCGACGTCGCCGTCCTCGTCATCGACGCCGTCGATCGTCTGACCGCCCAGGATGCGCACGTCGCCGGCTACGTCGTCGAGGAGGGAAAGGGGTTGCTCCTGGCGGTGAACAAGTGGGACCTCGTGGCCGACAAGACCGACCGGACCTTCGACGAGTACGTCGAGGTGATCCGGCGCGAGGCGCCGTTCCTCGCCTTCGTCCCGGTCGTCTCGATCAGCGCGAAGACCGGCCAGCGGGTCAGCCGGGTGCTCGAGGTCGCGGTCGACATCTGGGGCGAGCGACGCAAGCGAATCCCGACCGGCGAGTTGAACCGGATGCTCCAGCTCGCCACGGAGCGCCAGGCGCCGCCGGTCGTCAAGGGTCGTCGCCCGAAGGTCTTCTACGGCACCCAGGCGGCCGTGGCCCCGCCGACGTTCGTGCTCTTCGCCAACGATGCGGCCTCCATTCACTTCAGCTACCGGCGCTATCTCGAGAACCGGATCCGCGAGGCGTTCGGCTTCGACGGCACGCCGATCAGGCTGATCTTCCGGGAGCGGAGCGCCGTCAAGCTGGCGCGCCGGGCGAGGGGGCGCCGGACCGGCCCGGGCAGTCCAACGGGGATGAGCCGCACGGCCCGCCCACGGGCGGCCGGCGTCGCCTGCCGCCGGGCGAGTAGTCCGCGAAAGCGCGCCGGCGGCTGAGGCCGTGAGCAGCCAGCTGCCGCGGGCCCGGATCGCCGTCGTGGGCAGCGGCGCGTGGGGCACGACGATCGCGATCCTGGCGGCCCACCGGGAGCCGGTCCTGCTCCTCTGCCGCTCGCCGGAGACGGCGACACGCCTGGCGGCGGAACGGTGCAACGAGGCCCGCCTGCCGGGCATCCCGTTCCCAGGGCAGCTCGTCGTCAGCGCGGACGTCATGAGCGTCGCCGGTGCCGATCTCGTCGTCTTCGCCGTCCCGTCGATCCACCTGCGCGCGATCGCCGGACGGGTCGGGCCGCACATCGCCCCCGGTGCGGACATCCTCTCCCTCGTCAAGGGTCTCGAGCGGGGGACGCTGCTCCGGATGAGCGAGGTGATCGTCGAGGCGGCGCAGGTCGAACCGCGCCGGGTCGCTGCTCTCTCCGGTCCGAACCTCGCCCTCGAGATCGCCCGCGGCCTGCCCGCCTCGGCCGTCGTCGCGGCGACCGATGTCCGCCTCGCCGGCCGGATCCAGGCCCGGCTCGGGACGCGCCGGTTCCGGCTCTACGTGAACAGCGACATCCTCGGCGTCGAGCTCGGCGGGGCGCTGAAGAACATCGTCGCGATCGCCGCCGGGGCGGCCGAGCAGCTCGGTTTCGGCGACAACGGCAAGGCCGGGCTGATGACGCGCGGGCTGGCGGAGATGATGCGTCTCGGCATCGCGGCCGGAGCGAACCCGCTGACGTTCGCGGGCCTGGCCGGGATCGGCGACATCATCGCCACCTGTGGCTCGCCGCTGTCGCGCAATCACCGCCTCGGCGCGGAGCTCGCCCGCGGGCGGTCGTGGGCGGAGATCGAGGCGACGCTGCCGGGGGTGGCAGAGGGGGCGCACACGGTCGAGGCGGCGCTCGCGCTCGCCGAGCGGCTCGGGGTCGAGATGCCGATCGCGCGCGAGGTCCGGGCGGCGCTCTTCGAGGGCAAGAGCGTCCGGCGCTGCCTCGTCACGCTCCTCGCCCGCGAGGCGACCGACGAACTGGCTGACCTGCGGCCCTGGCTGGAGCGCCTCGGTGCCGGCTGACGGGTCGCGGTCGCAGTCCGGGGCTGCCGGTCGCCGGAAGCAACCCGCACCGGCCCTCGGTCGCCGGCACTCGGTCGTCCGGGCCGGTCGAGCTCTCTGCTAGACTCGCCTTCGTCGGGGCGTGGCGCAGCCTGGTAGCGCACCTGAATGGGGTTCAGGAGGTCGAGCGTTCGAATCGCTCCGCCCCGACCACGATCCACGCACGAACGGGGCCTCCGGGATTACTCCGGAGGCCTCTCGTTTGCCTCGTACTTCCGGTTTGCCGGCGGTTTGCCGGGCCGGCCGGCCGTAACGCGCGGCCGATTCGTTCGTTCCAAGTGCCGACAGGACCGGCGCGATCGAACGCGCCCCAGTGGTTTGCTGTCGGCACCGGTGCCGACGACGAACCGAGGAGGATGCACATGACTTTCTGGAAGCGACGAGCGAGTATCGGCCTCAGCGCCGCCCTGCTGGCTTCCCTGATCGCCACCGCTGCGGCGACGTCCGTCTTCGCGGCCCCGGCCGTCTCGTTCACCGTGACGCCCGCGAGCGCGACGGTCCCGGCCGACGGGACGAGCACGATCGTCTTCACGTTCGCCGGCTACGACACGGCCACGTACAACGTGACGATCATGACGACCGCCGGCCGGTTCACCGCCACGAGCGTCGGGTCCGGGATCGTGATCGGCCCGAGCGGGACGTTCGCGACGGTGACGAATCCGAACGACATCGTGGCCGGGGCGACGCTCACCCTGAAGGCGCCCGCCAAGCCGAGGAGCGGCACCGTCACGGTCTGGCTCACCCCTGTCGGCGGCGGAGCGGCGACGATCGACTCGACGACCACCGTTCACTTCACGCCGACCGCCACCGCGACGCGGGGCGACCATGGCGGGCGGGACAAGGACCGCGGCAAGGGTCACGGTGCGCGCAAGGTCGCGTTCTACGCCGATCCGGCCTATACCTGCGCCACCGGCGCCCAGCCGGCGGCCGGCGCCCCGACGTTCGGCTTCGCCGTCCTGAACACGACCGGTCACAAGATGCTGAACGTGTCCGTTGCGCTCAAGGGTGTGCTGCCGAACGCGACGTACGACCTGTGGGTGAACCAAGACCCGGGCGCCTGTCCGCTCAGCGCGCCGACGAAGGTCGGAGCGGTCCACACCAACGCTCTCGGCAACGGCAACGGCCACGTGCGCGTCGCGCTCGTGACGGGCGCGAAGAACTTCTGGGTGTCGGCCGTGAGTGGAACGAGCGTTCTGCGCACGAAGGCGGCGCTTCTGACGATCAAGGGCAAGTAGCCGGTTCCTGACGCGTCCGCGGCCGTCCAACGCCGGTCGCCACGACACCACACGAACGCCCCGGGCCACCCCGGGGCGTTCGGCTATCCGGGCACAGGCGCCCGTGTCCGCCCGACCACACCGCCGGGCCGGGCGTCCCCGTCGGCGCCGCGTTCGGTCCGCTTGCCCGGCCGACCACACCGCCGGGTCGGGCTCGTCTAGACTCCAGGCATGGCTCCTGAACCGCGCGAATCCCGCAGCTCCCCGTCGTCGCTCCCCGAATCCGCCCTGTCGAGCAGCCTCGGCGACCTGGACCCGGAGGCATTCCGAGCCGCCGGGCACCAGGTCGTCGACCTGATCGCCGACTACCTCGCCGGCGTCGAGCGCTACCCGGTCCTGCCGCCGATCGAACCGGGCGCACTCCGGCCGCTCTTCCCGGCCGCGCCGCCGGAGACCGGCGAGCCGATCGAGGCGATCCTGGCCGACTACCGCCGGCTCGTCGAGCCGAACGCGACGCACTGGCAGCATCCCGGCTTCCTCGCCTACTTCGCCACGAGCGCCTCGAGTCCGGGCATCCTCGGCGAGATGCTGACCGCCGCGCTCGGCCAGAACCCGATGCTCTGGCGGACCTCGCCGATCGGGACCGAGCTCGAGATCGTCGTCGTCGACTGGCTCCGCCAGGCGCTCGGGTTGCCCGCTCCGTTCGATGGCCTGCTCACCGATACCGCCTCCACCTCATCGCTGATCGCGCTCGCCGGCGCCCGGCAGGCGGCCGGGATCGACGCCGCGGCCGCGGGTCTGACCGGGCGCGACCTGCCGGCGCTGCGCATCTACGCCTCGGCCGAGGCCCACTCCTCGATCGAGAAGGCGTGCATGACCCTCGGTCTCGGCCGGGCGGCGCTGGTCCGGATCCCGACCGACGATGCGTACGCGATGCTGCCCGAGGAGCTCGAGGCTGCGATCGGGCGCGACCGCGAGGCAGACCGGCGTCCGATCGCGATCGTGGCCACGATCGGCACGACCTCGTCGACGGCGATCGATCCGGTGGCCCGGATTGCCGGGATCGCCGAGCGCGAGGGGCTCTGGCTCCACGTCGACGGCGCCTATGCCGGCGCGGCGGCCCTGATCCCGGCGCGGCGGGCCGCGTTCACCGGCTGGGAGCGGGCGGACTCGATCGTGGTCAACCCGCACAAGTGGTTCTTCACCCCGCTCGACGCCTCGCTCCTGCTGACGCGACGGATGCCGACTCTGCGCGACGCGTTCAGCCTCGTGCCCGAGTACCTGCGGACGCTCGACCGCGAAGCACCGGTCCGCGACTTCAACGAGTACACCCCCCAGCTCGGGCGTCGCTTCCGGGCGCTCAAGCTCTGGGTCCAGCTTCGCTCGTTCGGCCTCGAGGGGCTGCGCCGGCGGGTGGAGGAGCACATCCGGCTGGCGCAGGAGTTCGCCGCCTGGGTCGATGCCGACCCGGACTTCGAGCGCCTCGCACCCGTCCCGTTTTCGACGGTCTGTTTCCGATTTGCCCCGCCGGTGCTCGCCCGCCACGAGGATCACCCGGCCCACCGCCGCCGGCTCGATGAGCTGAACGCGCGGCTGATGGACGCGGTGAACCGGAGCGGCGAGGTGTTCCTCTCCCACACCCGCCTCGACGACCGGTTCACGATCCGGGTGGCGATCGGCAACCTGCGGACCGAGGAGCGCCATGTCGCCCGAGCCTGGGAGCTGATCCGGCGCGAGGCGGACCGGCTCGCGGTCGAGCTGGAGTAGCGGTCGGCCGGTCTACGGGGCGACGATCGGCGGGAACGTCACGCTGTAGCTGATCCCGTAGCGGGTCTCGCCGGTCGGGTCGGAGCGGCGCGCGTCGAGGATCCGGCCGCTCGCCGGGTCGGCCCAGACGGTCGTCGTCACCGTGCCGCCGAAGGCGAGCGAGCGCGCCCGGTACTCCCAGCGCCAGCGCCCGTCCGGTTCGAGCGCCGTCTGCTCGACGATCGACCGATCGGTCGGGAGGTTCTTGCTCCAGGCGTCGACTGGCTGGCCGGTGTTCCGAAAGCCGCCGACGAGGGCGCCAGCGCCGCAGTCCCAGGCGCCGGGGACGGCGACGAACGAGCCGCCCTGGCCGTCCCAGGCCTTGGCGCCGACGCAGACGAAGACGACCTGGCCGTCGGCGACGGTTGCCGAGGCGTCGGGTTGGTAACGGAGCACCCCCGGGCTCGGGCCGATCACCGTGATCCGCAGGTGGCCGGCGTCGCCGAGGCCGCGACGGATGGCGTCCCAGAACGCCTCGACGGTCGGTGGCGCCGGCGGCTGGCTCGTCGTCGGGGCCGACGAGGAGGTCGGCGGCGGGTTCGCGGGCGGGGGTGGCGTCGGTGGGGGCGTCTCGGCGGCGGCTGCGGTCGGGGTGGGAGAGGAAGCGGGTGGCGTGGTCGCCGACGTGGCAGGTGAGGCCGGGACCGGTCTGCAGGCGGCGACGGCAAGCGCGGCGACCGCGACGGGGGCGAGCCACGGTCGTCGGCGCCGCGGTGCGGTCACGACTGGAGCGGGATCGGGCGTCACCGGCTCATCCTACGCGAACCGGTCGCTCAGAACGGCTTCGTGACCATCAGGAAGACGATCAGGAAGACGATCGCGGTCGTGGACAGGGCGAGGGTGACCGAGCGCGAGGCCGCCGTGGCGTAGGCCGCCGTCGCGGTGTCCCGCTCGGCCTCGACCACCTGGCGCCGGATCGCCGGGGCGAACAGGACGATCCCGACCGCGGCGGTCAGCAGGTAGAGCGCGATCGCGGCCGCGATCCAGCCGGTCTCGAAGCTGTACTGCCCGTCGAGGACCATCGCCACCCCGGTCACGAGCACGACGACGTAGAGCGGGTTCGCGAGCCGCCGATCGAGAAAGCGGATCCCCGAGATGGCGAACAGGACCCGCTCACGGTCGCGCCCCGCGAGACGGAGCCAGA
>JAJYXX010000157.1 GCA_021801545.1 Chloroflexota bacterium
GGCCCTGCTCGCGGCGCCCGGCGGGTTGATCCCGGCCGGCGGCCTGATCCCTCCCGGTCTGCCGGGGCTCGGTCTGCCGGGGCTCGGTCTGCCGGGGCTCGGTCTGCCGGGGCTCGGGCCCGTTCAACCGGGGTGGCCCGCTCTCTCGTTCGGCGCGGCCCCGGTTCAGGCCGCCACGTCCGAGCTGACCCTCGTCAGCGATGCGCGGTATGTCGTCCAGCCGGAGAAGGCCCGGGTCCACGTCGTCGTCGACCTGACGGTCACGAACCACCGGCCCGACACGACGACCCGACGCTTCTACTACCGGGACGCCTACCTCGCCGTGCTGCCCGGCGCGAGCCGCTTCAGCGTGACCGCCGATGGCGCGACGCCGTCCGTCCGCGTCCGCTCGAGGACGCGGACGTACACCGTGCTCGCGATCACGTTCGGCACGGACCTCTACTCGGGTCAGAGCCTGAAGCTGCGCCTCCAGTTCGATCTGCCCGACCCGGGCGGGCCCGCGACCCGCGACGTGCGGATCGGGCCGAGCCTCGTCACGTTCCCGGTCTGGGCGTTTGCCTCGGAGGGGACGTCGGGCAGCTCGGTGACGGTCACGTTCCCGCCCGGCTACGCGGTCCAGGTGTTCTCCGGGACGCTGCCGCCGCCGACGACCGCCGCCAACGGCTCGACCGTCTTCCGCACCGGGCCACTCGCCCGACCCCTCGACTTCTACGCCTACCTGAGCGCCGACCGTCCCGCCGCCCTCGTGTCGAGCACCCTGCGGACGACGGTCGGCGACGTCCCGGTCGAGCTGATCCTCCGGCGCTGGGCCGAGGACCCGGCCTGGGCCACCCGGGTCGGCGAGCTGTTCCGGCGCGGACTGCCAGTCCTGGGGGCCGCGATCGGGCTGCCCCTGCCGGCCGCGGGGCCACTCATCGTCGAGGAATCGGCGAGCCGGACGATCGGGGGCTATGCCGGGCTCTTCGACCCCCGGACGCGGACGATCCAGGTCGCCTACTACGCCGATTCGTTCGTCGCCCTCCACGAGGCGGCCCACGCCTGGTTCAATGGGCGCCTGCTGGCCGATCGCTGGGCGAACGAGGCGTTCGCCTCGTACTACGCCGCCGAGGCAGCCGCTGCCCTCGGCGTCACGGTCCGGCCCGCTCGGCTGACGTCGAAGCTGGAGAAGGCGCGTATCCCCCTGAACGCCTGGGGAGCCGTGGGGCGCGAGGCCCCGGACGTGGAGGACTTCGGCTACGCGGCCTCGCTCGAGCTCGCAATCCAGATCGGCGAACGAGCCGGCCCGGGCAGCCTGCGAGCCGTCTGGGCGGCCGCAGCGGCGGGGGAGGCCGCCTACCAACCGGTCGACCCGGCCCGACCCCGCGAATCGGGGTCAGGCGGCCCGCCCGACTGGCGCGGACTGCTCGACCTGCTCGAGGAGCGGACCGGTGTCGGGTTCGCCAACCTCTGGGCGAGCTGGGTCGTGCGCCCGGAGGAGGTGTCGCTGCTCGACGCCCGGGCGGCGGCGCGACGGAGCTACCAGGCGACGATCCGCGCCGCCGGCGACTGGGAGCTCTCGCCGCTCATCCGCCAGGCGATGGATGCCTGGCGCTACGATCAGGCCGAGCAGCTCCTGGCGCAGGCGGCCGCCGTGCTGGAGGCACGCCCGTCGCTCGAGGCGGCCGCCCGGGCGGCCGGCCTAGCGCTTCCGTCGAGCGTGCGCGACGCGTTTGAGGGTCCGGCCGGTCCGGGCGCCGCCCTGGCGGACGTCCAGGCCGAGCTGGTCGCGATCGGTGAGGTCACCGCTGCCGCGTCGGCCGGGGAGCGACCCCGCGATGCGATCGAGACGATCGGGCTGGCCGGCCGGGAGCCCGATGGCGAGCTGGCGGCGGCGAAGGCGGCCTTCGCGGCCGGCGACGTCACCGGTGCAGTCGAGCGGGCGCAGGCCGCCCGGAGCACGTGGCTCGGCGCGGCGGACGCGGGCCGGACGCGCCTGATCAGCGGGCTGCTCGCCCTCGTGGTCATCGTCGGCTCGGCGATCCTCGTTATCAGCGGATTCGTGGGTCGCCGCCGGCGCCGAGGCACCGGCGGCCGGCCCGGGGAGCCCGATCGGTACGCTACACTCGCGGGCGAGCCGGCCGGCGATCGCGGGGACCCGGATGCCTCGCTGCGGGGCGGTCGCGGCGGCCCGTGACCCCCGGCCGCGACCCGGGACCGGGTCGTCGCGGGTACCGGACGGCAGCGCGACGGGAGCAGAGAGGAGATCTTCACGTGACGACGTCGAGCCTCGCCGTGGTCCGACAGAGGCGAGGACGCTGATGGGCTCGCTCCGGCTGCGGCCGTCCCACGAGATCCTGTCGGGAGAGTCGGCCGACGTCTACTTCGCCCGCGCCGAGCGGATCCTCGAGCGCGAGGGCCTCGACCCCATGGTCGTCATGGAGGTCTTCAGCCGCGAGTCGGGTGTCCTGTGCGGCATCGACGAGGCGAAGAACCTGCTCGCCCACGTCCTCGCCGACGCCGATCCGGCCGACATCTCGGTCGAGGCGCTTGAGGATGGCGACCGCTTCGAGGCGAAGGAGGTCGTCCTCCGGATCCGCGCCCGCTACCGCCAGTTCGGCCTGTACGAGACCGCCTACCTGGGGATGCTCGCCCAGTCGACCGGCTGGGCGACGGCGGCTCGCGAGTGCGTCGAGGCGGCCGCGCCGCAGCCGGTCATCAGCTTCGGCGCCCGCCACGTCCATCCCGACGTCACCGACGTCCTCGACTACGCGGCGATCGTGGGCGGCTGTGTCGGTGCCTCGACGCCGGCCGGGGCACGACTGGCGGGGTTGCGCCCGACCGGCACGATGCCCCATTCGCTCGTTCTGATCTTCGGCGACACGGTGGAGGCCGCCCTCGCCTTCGATCGCGACCTCGAGTCGGACGTACCGCGGATCGTTCTCGTCGACACGTTCAAGGACGAGGCCGAGGAGGCGCTCCGGGTGGCGCATGCCCTCGGCGACAAGCTCTACGGGATCCGGCTCGACACGCCCGCCGAGCGCGGCCGGGTCACCCCGGACCTGGTGACCGAGGTGCGCGCCCGGCTCGACCAGGCCGGCTTCCGCGAGGTGAAGATCGTCGTCTCGGGTGGCCTGTCGCCCGATCGGATCCGCTACTTCAAGGAACACGACGCCCCGGTCGATTCGTTCGCGGTCGGTTCCTACATCAGTGGAGCCGCCCCGATCGACTTCACCGCCGACATCAAGGAGATCGACGGGCGCCCGATCGCCAAGCGCGGCCGGATCCCCGGCCGGACCCCGAGCCCGCGACTCCGGCCGGTCGATCTGGCGAGCTGGCGCGACACGCCGGAGGCCCGACCGGGCTGACTCGCGCCCCGGGGCCGGTCGCGGCGGAGACCCGGCGATCCGTGCGACCATCCCGGGCATGGACCACAGTTCCGGCCACGACTCCGGCCACGATGCGGCGCCCCACGACCGGGATGCCGACGAGCCGCTCGACGCGGCGACCGAGTCGCGCGAAGGGGCGTACGCGCTGCTCCAGCGCGGCGAGGCGCTGATGCGCGGGCGCCATCACGCCCAGGCCTCGATCGTCCTCGAGCGGGCCGCCCGGATCGAGCCCGGCAAGGGGTCGATCCTCGAGGCGCTCGGGCGTGCCTACTACAACAGCGGGCAGCACGAGCGCTCGGCCGAGACGTTCAGCGTCCTGCTCGAGATCGATCCCTCCGCCCACTACGCCCACTACGCGCTCGGCCAGAGCCTGAAGCAGCTGGGCCGCTTCCGGGAGGCCCGGACACACCTCCGCCTGGCGGTTGCACTCAGCCCGGGCAGTCGGCTCTACCGCGGCGCACTCGATCGCCTGCCCGATCCGGGCGACTGACCGACGGGGCCCGGGCGGGCGACCGACGGCACGCGCCGGGACGCCGCACCGGTCAGGCCTCGCCGGACGCCTTGAGGCGGGCCAGCCAGAGGAGGCCGAGGATCGACTTCGCGTCGACGATCCCGCCGTCCCCGGCCGCCGCGATCGCGTCCTGCCAGGACATCCGCACGAGCTCGAGCCATTCGTCCTCGTCGGGTCCGAGCCGGTTCTCGTGGGCCGGGCGGAGGTCGGTTGCCAGGTAGAGGTGCATCAGCTCGGTCGCGAAGCCCGGCGCCGTCCAGAAGCTCGCCAGGTGGCGCCAGCGACCGGCCCGCTGGCCGGTCTCCTCCTCGAGCTCGCGGGGCGCGGCCAGGGCGTGGTCCTCGATCGCGCCCGTGGCCGGGTCCACGTCGAGCGTCCCGGCTGGGATCTCGAGCATCGACCGGCTGGCGGCGGTGCGCCACTGGCGGACGAGGAGGACCCGGTCGTCCGAGTCGAGGGCGACGATCGCGACGGCGCCCGGGTGGCCGCAGATCTCCCGCGTCGCGCGCGTGCCGTCGGCCCGCTCGACGGTGTCGATCCGGAACGTCAGGTACCGGCCGCGGTGGATGATCCGGGACTCGATAACCATCTCGCGCAGATCGTCGTCGGCCCGGGGGTCCACTCCCGCGGCAGTGCCAGGAGCTGCGTCCGCTGCGGTGCCGGGAGTCGTTGCCGGGTCGGGCGCCGGCTCAGGTCGAGGCAGTGCCATTCCTCGCCAGCGACAGTCCGGATTCCGGGTCGAACAGGTGGAGCTTCTCGAGCGGGAGGACGAGCGTGAGCAGGTCGCCCGGGCGAACCCGGTGGGCGGCGCTGACGACCGCGACGAGATCGGCGCCGCCGATGTCGACGTGGAGGAGCTCCTCGTTGCCCAGGTACTCGACGACATCGGCCCGGGCCGGCATCGCCGCCACGCCCGAACTCGGTTGACCGACGTCGAGGTGCTCGGGTCGGAAGCCGGCGATCACCCGTCGGCCCGAGGTCGGGCCGACGGAGGCGCGGAACCGGGCGGGCAGCGGGATGCTCATCCCGGGTGCCTCGAGGGTCGCCGCTTCACCGCTGCCGGTGACAGTCGTCTCGACGAAGTTCATCGCCGGGCTGCCGATGAAGCCGGCGACGAACTGGTTGATCGGGTGGTCGTACAGCTCCTGCGGCACGCCCACCTGCTGGAGCTTCGCCTGGCTCATCACGGCGATCCGGGTGCCCATCGTCATCGCCTCGACCTGGTCGTGGGTGACGTAGACGATCGTCGTCTTGAGGCGCTGGTGGAGGCGGGCAATTTCGGCCCGGGTCTGGACGCGCAGTTTCGCGTCGAGGTTCGAGAGCGGCTCGTCCATCAGGAAGACCGCCGGCTCGCGAACGATCGCCCGGCCGAGCGCGACGCGCTGGCGCTGGCCGCCGGAGAGCTCCTTCGGCTTGCGATCGAGGTAGTTGCCGAGGTCGAGAATGGCGGCCGCCTGGTTGACCCGCTTCTCGATCTGGTCCTTGGGGACCTTGCGCAGCTTCAGACCGAAGGCGAGGTTGTCGCGCACGGTCATGTGCGGATAGAGGGCGTAGCTCTGGAAGACCATCGCGATGTCGCGATCCTTGGGGGCGACGTCGTTGACGATGCGGTCACCGATCCGGAGGGTACCCTCCGTGATCTCCTCGAGCCCGGCGATCATCCGGAGACTCGTCGTCTTCCCGCAGCCGGACGGTCCGACGAGGACCATGAACTCGCCGTCGACGATCTCGAGATCGAAATCGTCGACGGCGACGACATCGCCATACTTCTTGGTGATGTGCTCGAACGTGACGGTCGCCATCGATCTCCGCTCCTGCCGCAGGTTCGGTCAACGCGGGCCCTTGCATCCGGCCGAGCAAGGCGGACTCGGACGGGCCCCGTACGCGACGCGTCTCGCGGTCGAGTCATCCTAGCATCCGGCCGGGCGGGCGGCGCGTGGCCCCGACGGGTCCGCTGGGTCCGGTCCCGGCTGTTCGTCACCGGCGACCCCGGTCGTTCGTCGTCCCGGTTGCTCATGACCCCGGTGGTTCGGGGCCGCAGGTGCCCGGCCGGCGTTCGGTCGCCCGAACCAGGACGGGCCGAGTGGCGTATCGTCAGGCGTGAATGGGCCGACCACCGTGGCCAGCCCGATGCGACGCGGGAGTGAGGAGGCGTGATGCGCGCGAGCGTCCAGTCCGGACCCGGACCCCGGCACCCCAGGTTGTCCTTGCGTTCACTGCCCCGGCGCTCAGCGCTGCCGGCGGCAGCCAGCTTCCTGCTCGTCCTGTCGCTCGCGGCCTGCGGCACGGCCGCGACACCGAGTCCGAGCCCGACCCCCACGCCTTCGCCGACCATGGAGCTGCTGCCGACGGTGGGACCAAGCAGCGAGCCGTCGCCGACCGTCGCTCCGTCGGCGACGACGGTCTACGTCGTGAAGAAGGGCGACACGCTGATCGCGATCGCCAAGCGCTTCAAGATCACCCTCAAGGCGCTCCAGGCCGCGAACCCCCAGGTCACGGACCCGACGAAGCTGCAGATCGGCCAGAAGCTGGTGATCCCGGCCCCCTGATCCCGGCCGGGGCGAGCCCACGCGAGGCGAGGCCATGGCAGGCGGTCGCCCGGACGATCTGCGTCCCCTGCCGGCGACGCCATCCGGTGACGGACGAGTGGGGTGGCCTACGGGGCTCGAACCCGTAACCTTCGGAGCCACAATCCGATGCTCTGCCGGTTGAGCTAAGGCCACCGCGGGCCCGGTCGCAGGACGGCTCGGCGTGAGCCGTGGACGTGGGCGACGGGAGTATAGCCGGTCAGTGGCGGCTCGGTCGGCAATCGGTCGGCAGCCGGAGCAGCCGTGCCCAGGCGGCGGTGGCGGGTCGGTCGGCAGCCGCGGCCGGCCGGCCCGAAGCGGCGGTTGCTCGGCGCCGGCTCCCTGCCGAGCGGTACTACGGTCAGGTCCCGGCCCGGACCTTCGCGCGAGGGATTCAAGCACCTCCTGCGACTACGGTTCATGACGGAACAGGCGGTGGCCCCGCACCCGGGCCACCCACGGACCAGTCTG
>JAJYXX010000215.1 GCA_021801545.1 Chloroflexota bacterium
CCCAGTGCCGAGGTCCGATGTTCCGTCCTGTCAGCACCAAGCCCGACCTGATCGCCCAGGAGCACAAGCTGCTCGCTCGCTGGGCCGAGCGCCGGACGTTCGCCCGCCTGCGGGCCCAGAACGAGGGTGGCCCCCGCTGGAGCTTCCTCGACGGGCCGATCACGGCCAACAATCCGATGGGCGTCCACCACGCCTGGGGTCGCGCCTACAAGGACCTCTTCCAGCGCTTCCGGGCGATGCTCGGCCACGACGAGCGCTGGCAGAACGGGTTCGACTGCCAGGGGCTGTGGGTCGAGGTGAACGTCGAGCGCGAGCTGGGCTACACGAGCAAGCGCGACATCGAGGAGTTCGGGATCGCGGAGTTCGTCAGCCTGTGCAAGCAGCGCGTCCTCACCTTCGCCGCTCGCCAGACCGAGCAGTCGATCCGGCTCGGCTATTGGATGGACTGGAACGATCCCGACGAGCTGCGCCGCCTGCGCGACCTGCTGGCCGCCGACCCGGGTCAGGTGACGACGATCCAGGGTCCCCACGGCCCGCTCACCGACACCGTCGAGATGCTCGTCGGCCGGCTCGGGATGCCCGACGTCGGTGGCAGCTACTTCACGTTCTCGAACGAGAACAACGACCTGATCTGGGGCTTCCTGGCCGAATGCCACCGGCGCGGCTGGCTCTACAAGGGCCACGACACGATGCCCTGGTGTGCCCGTTGCGGGACCGGGATCAGCCAGCACGAGATGACCGAGGGCTACCAGGAGCGCGAGGACCCCGGGCTGACCGTGAAGTTTCCGCTCCTCGACCGCCCCGGCGAGGCCCTCCTCGTCTGGACGACGACGCCCTGGACGCTCACCTCGAACGTCGCGGCCGCGGTCGGCGAGGAGATCCGGTACGTCAAGGTGCGCCAGGGCGACGAGCTCCTCTGGCTTGGCCGGGGGACGCTCCGCCGGGCGCTCAGCGGACCCTTCGAGGTGCTCGAGGAGCGGCCCGGGTCGGAGCTCGCCGGCTGGCGTTACGAGGGTCCGTTCGACGACCTGCCCGCGGTCCGGGCGGCGTTCGCAGCCGGCACGGCTGACGCGCCGGGCGTTCCCTACCAGCACCGGGTCGTCGTCTGGGACGAGGTCGGCGAGGAGGAGGGGACCGGGATCGTCCACATCGCGCCCGGCTGCGGCGCCGAGGACTTTCAGCTCGGCCGGCGGCTCGGGCTGCCGGCGATCGCGCCGCTCGACGAATCGGGCGTCTTCGTCGAGGGCTTCGGCTCGCTCTCCGGGCGCGATGTGCGCGACGTCGCGGAGCCGATCGTCGAACGGCTCCGCGACGAGCACCGCTTCTACCGGCTCGAGACGATCAGCCACCGCTACCCCCACTGCTGGCGGTGCGGGACGCCGCTCGTCTTTCGCCTCGTCGACGAGTGGTTCATCAGCATGGGCCTGGTCTACGACCGGCCGCGCGACCAGCTGACCGCCGAGGAGATCGAGGCGAGCCTGCGCTACCAGATCATGGAGGTCGTCGACCGGATCCGCTGGATCCCCGCCTTCGGCTACGAACGCGAGCTCGACTGGCTCCTCAACATGCACGACTGGATGATCAGCAAGAAGCGCTACTGGGGGCTGGCGCTGCCGATCTACGACTGCCGGGCGTGCGGCACGATCGAGGTCGTCGGTGGGCGCGACGAGCTGCGCCGGCGCGCGATCGAGGGCTGGGAGACATTCGAGGGTCACACGCCGCACCGGCCGTATGTCGACACGGTGAAGATCGCCTGTCCCGGCTGCGGGGCGCCGGTCGAGCGGATCCGGGATGTCGGCAACCCGTGGCTCGACGCCGGGATCGTGCCCTTCTCGACGCTCCACTACCGCGAGGATTACGAGTACTGGGCGAAATGGTTCCCGGCCGACTTCATCACCGAGAGCTTCCCCGGCCAGTTCCGCAACTGGTTCTACTCGATGCTCGCGATGTCGACGGTCCTGCGCCGCCAGGAGCCGTTCCGGACGATCTTCGGCTACGGCACGCTCTTCGGCGAAGACGGCCGGCCGATGCACAAGAGCTGGGGCAACGCGATCGAGTTCGACGAGGCGGCCGAGCGGATGGGCGTCGACGTCATGCGCTGGATGTTCGCGACCGCCCGCCCCGACGACAACATCCTGTTCGGCTGGCACGCCGGGGACGAGGCGCGCCGCCAGCTCCTCGTGCTCTGGAACGTCTACGCGTTCTTCGTCACCTATGCCCGGCTCGCCGGCTGGACGCCATCCGAACCCGCGCTCCCGGTCGCGGAGCGCCCGGCGCTCGACCGCTGGATCCTCGCCCGGGTGGCCGGGCTCGCCGCGCGGGTCGAGGACCGCCTGCGTGACTACGACGCACTCGCCGCCTCGCGGGCGATCGAGGGCTTCATCGACGAGCTCTCGACCTGGTACCTGCGCCGGTCACGACGGCGCTTCTCGCGCAACGACGATCCTGCCGACCGGAGCGCAGCCTTTGCCACGCTCCACACCGTGCTCGTCGCGATGTCCCGGATCCTCGCCCCGATCCTGCCCTTCATCGGCGAGGCGATCTACCTCAACCTCGTGACGACGGTCGACGAGGCCGCCCCCGACAGCGTCCACCTCACCCGCTGGCCGACCGCCGAGCTGGCGGGGTTCGGCGACGAGCGGCTCGAGGCGGCGATGGCGACCGCCCGCCGTGCCGTCGAGCTGGCCCGGACCCTGCGCGGGAGCGCCGGCCTGAAGATTCGCCAGCCCCTGGCGCGGCTCTGGCTCGCTCTCCCGGGCGGTGACCTCCACGAGCTCGATGCGCTCGTCGACCTGATCGCCGACGAGGTCAACGTGAAGTCGGTCGAGCTGATCGGCGACGAGTCGGCGCTCGTCGAGCGGCGGGTGAAGCCGCTCCTGCCGCGGATCGGCAGGAAGCATGGCCCGGCGATCCCGGCGATCGTGGCCGCCGCCCGGGCCGGCGAGGTCACGTTCCTCGAGGACGGCTCGGTCCGGCTCGCCGGGGTGACGCTCGCCCCCGACGAGGTCGAGATCCTCGCCACCCCGCGGCCGGGCACCGCGGTCGCCGACGACGAGGGCCTCGTCGTCGTCGTCGACACCGAGCTGACGCCCGAGCTGCGCGCGGAAGGCGACGCTCGCGAGCTCCAGCGGGCGATCCAGGACCTGCGCAAGGAAGCCGAGCTCGAGCTCGACGACCGGATCGAGGTCTGGATCGACGGCCCCGCCGACACGGTCCGCCCGTACCTGGCCACGATCGCCGCCGAGACCCTCGCCGACGAGATCAGGTTCGGGCCGGCCCCGGCCGACATCCCCTCCGCGTCGGTGAGTCTGGCGGCAGGTTCCGTCACCATCGGCTTGCGCCGGCGCCCGGCCGCCGGGTAGGCTGGCGCGAACGATGGCACCGATCCGGGAGGCTCGACGCTGCATGAGACGAACATCCGCGCGGTGCGACGGGTGACGGGCGCGCCACCGCTCGCGAGCGGTGTCCGGCGAGCCGGCCGCCGGCTCTGGCTCCTGTTCGGCGGCCTCGCCGCGGCCGTCTTCGTCACCGACCAGCTGGTCAAGGCCTGGATCGTCGCCGCCTTCGAGGTCGGCGTCCCGGTCGACGTCGTCGGCCCGTACGTGCGGATCACGATCTCGCACAACACCGGCGCCCTGTTCGGCCTCTTCCGTGACCAGGCGGTCCTCTTCGCCCTGTTCAGCCTGGCCGTCATCGGCTTCATCGTCTGGTACCACGGACGGGGCGCCCGGAACATCGTCCAGTCGGTCGCGCTCGGGCTGCTCCTCGGCGGGGCGATCGGCAACCTCGTCGACCGGATCCGGCTCGGCTACGTCGTCGACTTCGTCGACATGGGGATCGGCACCTGGCGCTTCTACACGTACAACGTCGCCGACTCGGCGATCACGACCGCGATCCTGCTCCTGATCGTCCTGGCGCTCTGGTCGGGCCGGGCCGTCGGGTCCGACGGTGGCTGACGGCGAGGCCGCGGGCCGGGTGCGCTCGATCATCGTCCCGGAGGCCGCCGCGGGCAGCCGGGTCGACCGGATCGTGGCCGACGTGACGGGCCTCTCGCGGAGCTACGCTCAGAAGCTCATCTCGGCCGGCCACCTGACCCACGAGGGGCGCCCCCTGCGCGCCAGCGACGTCGTCGGCGGGGGTGAGCGCCTCGAGCTGTTCGTGCCGGCCGCGGCGCCGCTCGAGCTGACGCCCGAGACGATCGAGCTGTCGGTCATCTACGAGGACGACGACATCCTGATCGTCGACAAGCCGGCAGGGCTCGTCGTCCACCCCGCGCCCGGCCATGTGAACGGGACGCTCGTCCACGCCCTGCTCGGGCGCGGGACCGCGTACGGGGGGATCGCCGGCGTCCAGCGGCCGGGGATCGTGCATCGGCTGGACCGCGACACGAGCGGGCTGCTCATGGTCGCCAAGCACGACCTGGCGCAGGCGAGCCTGATGGCCCAGCTGAAGGCCCGGCGGGTGAAGAAGACGTACCTCGCCCTCGTCCACGGTTCGGTCGCGGCCGCCGTGGGGCGGATCGAGGCGCCGATCGGCCGCGACCCGAAGCACCGGACACGGATGGCGGTCGTGCCCGACGGCCGGCCGGCAGTGACCGGCTACCGGGTCCGCGAGCGGTTCCCGGGCTGGACGCTCCTCGAGCTGGACCTGGTGACCGGTCGGACGCACCAGATCCGGGTCCACCTGGCCGCGATCGGCCATCCGGTGGCCGGCGATCCGGTCTACGGGACGGGCACCTCGCGGCGCGGTCCCGAGGGGCTTGACCGGCTCTTCCTCCACGCCTGGCGGCTCGAGCTCACGGCGCCCTCCGACGGCCACCTGATCCGGGCGACCGCGCCGCTGCCGGCCGATCTCGAGGCGGTCCTCGAGGCGCTCCGCCGGTCGTCGGTCGACCGGCCCGAGGTGACAGCCCGATGACGTCCGGCGCACCGGCCTCCGACGTGATGACGTCCGGCGCGACGGGCCCGATCGAGGGTGCGCCCGGGGCGCTCCTCGTCATCATCTCCGGACCGTCGGGGGTCGGCAAGGACACGATCATCGAGGCGATGCGCAATGCGCCCGACGGCCACGCCTACCACTACGTCGTGACGTGCACGACGCGGCCGCGCCGGCCGGGCGAGGTCGACGAGGTGAACTACCACTTCCTGGACCGGGAGCGGTTCCGCGCTCTGCGCGACTCGGGCGAGCTGCTCGAGTGGGCCGAGGTCCACGGCCACTGGTACGGGACGCCCCGGCAGCAGGTCCGCGACGCGCTCGCGGCCGGTCACGACGTCATCCTCAAGATCGACGTCCAGGGCGCGCAGGCGGTGAAGGAACGGGTCCCGGAGGCACTCCTGATCTTCGTCGTTCCGCCCTCCTTCGAGGCGCTCTTCCAGCGCCTGAAGCACCGGGCGACCGAGACGGCCGACGAGCTGGAGCTGCGCCAGCGGAACGCGGCGCTCGAGCTCGCCCGCCAGGACGACTACGACTACGTCGTCGTCAACGAGACCGGCCAGGTCGAGAAGACCGCCACCCGGATCCACGAGATCATCGCCGCCGAGCATCGCCGGCGGCCGGGGCTGCGCGTTCACGTCTGACGGGTCTCGTCCAGCCGCGGCCCGGTCGCAGACGCTGGGCTGCGAGAATGGCGACATGTCCGACGAGACCCGCCAGCCGCGTTTGCCGCCGGTGGCGGGCGTGGGCGCGGCCGAGCGGGCCGGCGGCGAGCGGCTCGTGGAGGTCGCGATCGACGCGGCCGGCGGGGGTGGCTCCCGGACCTACACGTACCACGTCCCCGAGCGGCTGGCCGACCTCGAGCCGGGCGAGGCGGTCCTCGTGGAGTACGGCCGTCGCCAGGCGCTCGGGATCGTGCTCGGCGAGGCCGAGATGATACCGGCCGTGGCGACGAAGCCGATCCTCGAACGCGTCCGGTCCGATGGCCCCCTCCTGCCGCCGCTCGCGCTCGCGCTCGCGCGCTGGATCGGGGTGACCTATCTCGCTCCGCCCGCGGTCGTCCTGCGGGCGATGCTCCCGCCCGGGATGCTCGAGCGGCTCGAGCTCGTGGCCGAGCGTCGCCCGGCCGGTCTCGAGCAGTTCGAGAGCCTGGCCGATCCCGACCGCGACGTGCTCGACCAGCTCGCTGACGGCCCCCGGACCGTCCGCGACCTCGCCGCCCCGGAGGGCCGAGCCGGCCTCGTGCGCCGCCTGCGGGCGCTCGCGGCCCGCGGGCTCGTGGCGCTCGACTGGACGCTCACCGCGACGAGTGGCGGGCCGCGCTACGGGCGATGGCTCGCTGTGACCGCGGCCGGGAGCGCGGTGGCCGCGGCGCTCGTCGCGGGCGAGCGACCGGCCGGACGAGCGCTGGGACCGCGCCAGCGGGCGCTGCTCCTCGAGCTCGCCACGGCCCCGGACGCCGTCGGCGGCCCGGAGCTGGGTGCGCGCTACGGCTCGTCGGCGGTGGTCGGATTGCTCCGGCGGGGCCTCGTGGTGGCCGAGATCCGCGAGATCGCCCGGCGGCCGCTCGGCCGCCGGGCAGCGGGGCGGCGTGGTGCCCGACCGGCCGGGGCGCCGCTAACGGCCGCCCAGGCCGAGGCCGTCGCGCTCGCCAGCCGGGCGATCGCGCTCCGTGATCCGACGCCGCTCCTGCTCGACGGGGTGACCGGCGGCGGGAAGACCGCGATCTACGTCGAGGCGATCTCGGCCTCGCTCGAGGCCGGGCGGCCGGTCCTCGTCCTCGTCCCGGAGATCGCCCTGGCCTTGCCGCTCGTCGATCGGCTGCGGGTCGAGCTCGAGGCCGAGGTGGCGCTCGTCCACTCGGCGCTCGGCGAGGGCGAGCGCGCCGACGAGTGGCGACGCATTCGGGCCGGTGAGGTCGAGGTCGTCGTCGGCACCCGCCTGGCGGTCCTCGCGCCGCTCGCGGAC
>JAJYXX010000020.1 GCA_021801545.1 Chloroflexota bacterium
CGGTCGCCTCGTCGAGGCCGGCCAGGGCGAGGGCGTGCTGGCCGAGCCCGACGAGCTCGCGCCAGGCGGTGACGTCGGTCGCCGTGTCCGTCGGGCCGCCCGCGCCGGGGGCGTTCGCACCCGCGGCCGTCGTGCCCGCACCCGCGGCCGTCGTGCCCGCACCCGCGGCCGTGCCCCCCGCGGCCGTCGTGCCCGCCCCCGCGGCCTGCCCCCCGCGGCCGTCGTGCCCGCCCCGGTCGAGGGCACGACGACCGGCATGTCGGCGGCGTACGGCGGGCTCAGCTGATCGGTGAGCGCCGGGTCGCCGAGCTTCGCATCGGCGAGCAGCCGGAAGATCTCGTCGGCATAGTTGCCGCCGAGGTTGAACGCCTGGACCTTCTGCCAGGCGATCGAGTCGAGCGGTGTCCAGGGTTCGGGCCCGTAGCCGCCCAGCCCGCCGGTGCCGGCCTTGAGGCCGGCCACGACGAACGGCAGGCCGAGGTTGGCGCGGTGGTCGGCGAGGTACGCGTTGACCCCCTCGGCGTACGCTCCGAGCGCGTCCCGGGTCTCGGCCGGCAGGGCACCGAGGTCGCGCTCGGCGGCCGCCCGCCAGCCGAGCGTCCGGATGAAGCGATCGGTCGCGAGCTCGCTCGGGCCGAACAGCTCGGCCAGCCGGCCCGACGAGATGTGGCGCCAGAACTCCATCTGCCAGAGACGATCCTGGGCGTGGACGTACCCTTGGGCAAGGAAGAGATCGTGCGGGTCGTCGGCGTAGATCTGGGCGATCCCGGCCTGGTCGCGGATGACGCTCACCGGTGCGTGGAGCCCGTCGATCCGGATCGTGCCGCTCGTTTGGGGCAGGGCCCGCCCGGTGATCACGGCCGACAGGCCGACGACCGCCACGAGGGCGATGACGACGGTGATCGCCAGCAGAGCGAGGAGCCGACGAGCGATCCGCATCAGGGTCCCTCCCTGTTCGATTCGACGTGCGCGCGACCGGCGGTCGGCGCGTGCGACCTCAGCGCGGCAGGACGAGCCCGAGCCCGGCCGCCGCGGCCGCCTCGAGGATCGCCCGGGCGAAGATGACGTCGGCCAGGCCGACCCCGAGGTGGGTGACGACGACCCGGCCCGCCGGCCGCGGTGTCTCGGCCACGATCGCCTCGCCGAGCGTCATCGCCGGGTCCGGGTAATCCTCGAACAGGCCCGCCTCCCGGTTGGCCAGGAACTGCCCGCGCTCGTCGACGAGGAAGAGGGCGGCCTCGCGGGCGACCTCGGCGGCCGCGTACGTTGCGTAGTCGACGGGCACGATCAGTGCCTCCGGGGCGAGCCAGTCGTTCGCCATCACCTGGCGGACCGGGCCGAACGAGGCCGTCGTGACGACGACGTCGGCGGTCAGCGTCGCCGCGCGGGCGTCCGCCGCGACCCGGACCACCCCGATCCCGGCCGTCCGGCGCGCCTCGTTGGCGAGGGCCTCGGCGCGGGTCGGGTCGCGATCGAAGAGCGCCAGCTCGCAGCCGGCCAGGACGTGGCCGATCACCGGCAGGTGGCTGCGACCCTGGACCCCGGCCCCGATCAGCGCGACGCGTGCGGCACGGCCGGCGACCCGGGGCGCGAACCGGCGGATCGCCACGCCGCTGACGGCGGCCGTCCGCTGGGCTGTGATCGGCGCGCCGTCGAGGATCGCGATCGGGACGCCGGTCCGCGGGTCGTTCAGGAGGACGAGGGCGTGGATCGCCGGCAGGCCGAGCGCCCCGTTCGTCGGGAAGCCGGTCACCCACTTCATGCCCAGTCCGTCGGCGCTGCCGTCGGGGTCGGGTCCGCGCAGGAAGGCCGGCATCGCGTGGCCAAACGAATCGGGCGGGCGCGGATGGACCCCGATCTTCGCCGGCAGCTCCGCGTCGGCGACGAGCGCGGTCATCGTCAGTTCCGCCAGCTCGAGTCGCGTCTCGAGCGGGGGCATCGCCGCCGCGAGGTCACCGGCGGCGAGGTAGCGGAGCTCGGGGTAGGGTGGGCTGTCGGGCGAGGAGATGGCAGAGGACATGGCACGAGTGAGTCTAGTGCGCTCGCGTGGCCCGGGGGCGGGGATTCCGTCGGTGCCTCGCTGGCTCGGCTGCGCCACGGCGCTACGATGGGGAGCGTCAGTCCGACCCACCCTGCACGTTCACCACGGAGAGACGATGACCGGAGCCGACACGGCCCGCAGCCTCGAGAACCTGAAGCTCGAACGGGACGCGATCGCCCTCTACGAGGCCCTCGCCGCAATCGAGAAGGACGAGCGCCGGGCGAATGCGTTCCGGGCGATCGCGGGCGACGAGCGCCGCCATGCCGAGATCTGGGCTGGCAAGCTGCGCGAGCTGGGTGTTGAGGTCCCGCCCCCGAGCCCGCCCCGCCTCCGGGTGCGCCTGATCATCTTCCTCGCCCGACTGTTCGGGACCCACGCCGTCTCCGACCTCGTCCAGGCGCTCGAGGGTGAGGACGAGGCGATGTACCAGGAGCAAGCCTCGCCGGAGTTCGAGGCGATCGCGGCCGACGAGCGCCAGCACGCCGAGATCTGGAAGCAGCTCGCCAGGTCCGGCGCCGGCGTCCCAGGCGGCGGCCGCCTGCCGCTGGCCGGGCTTGCCCCCGCCAGCGCGGCGGAGCTCCGGGCCGCCCACCCGAGCGTCGAGTCGCCCGAACTCGGCCAGCCCGAGCCCTGGCACCGGACCGGCCGGTCGGGGACGCTCCGAGCCGTGATCTTCGGCGTCTCGGACGGGCTCGTGTCGAACACCTCGCTCGTCATGGGGGTGGCCGGCGCCGCCGCCGGCGACCCGAGGTTCATCCTCCTGGCCGGGATCGCCGGCCTGCTCGCCGGTGCGTTCAGCATGGCGGCCGGGGAGTACATCTCGATGCAGAGCCAACGTGAGCTGTTCGAGCAGCAGATCGTGCTCGAGCGTGAGGAGCTGCTGGTGATGCCCGAGGAAGAGGAGGCCGAACTGGCCGCGGTCTACCGCGCCAAGGGCTTCACCCCCGACGAGGCGCGGGCGATCGCCCACCGGCTCTTCGCCGATCCGCAGGCCGCGCTCGACACGCTCGTCCGCGAGGAGCTCGGCCTGGACCCCGATGAGCTCGGCAACCCTTGGCGAGCCGCCCTCGGCTCGTTCCTCGCCTTCGGTGCCGGGGCCGTCGTGCCGGTCGTGCCGTTCGTGTTCGGCGGCGGAACGGCGGTCTTCGTGGCGAGCATCGGGCTGAGCCTGCTGGCGATGTTCGTCGTCGGTGTCGGGGTCAGCCTCCTGACCGGTCGCAGCGCGCTCTTCTCGGGCGTTCGCCAGGTGGCGATCGGGATCGCCGCGGCCACGGTGACCTACGCCGTCGGGCGTGCGATCGGTGTCTCGGTCAGCTAGGGCAGGCGCGGTGATCGTTCCCGGGTCGGAAACCGCCGCCGCCGCCGGGTCGTAATCGATGGTGGGCGGCCAGCTCGAGCTGCTCGATGACGCCGCGCTCGTCCGCGAGGTGGTGGCCGGATCGCACGATGCCCTGGCTGTCCTCTACGACCGGCACGCGAACGGCGTCTACGCGGCGGCCGCGCGCCTGACCGACGATCGACAGGTGGTCGAGGAAGTGGTCCAGGAGACATTTCTCGCGCTCTGGAACCGGGCCGAGCTGTTCGAACCGGCGTCCGGCTCGCTCGCTGCCTGGCTGTACACGATCGCCCGCAACCGGGCGGTCGATCGCCTCCGGGCGGCCGGCCGGCGACCGCGCCTCGTCAGCCTTGGCGTTGCCGGTCGCACGGAGGAGCCCGATGGGGTGGCCCTCGAGCGCCTGGCACTGACCGGCGAGGTGATCGGCGGGGCGGACGTCGGGCCGGGTCCGGAGGCCGCTCTCGAGGGGATGGAGCTGCGGGCGACGATCCGCCAGGCCGTGGCCGCGATGCCCGAGCAGGAGCGGGCTGTCATCCTGCTCGCTTATCGCGACGGGCTGAGTCAGTCGGAGATCGCGGACCGGCTGGGCTGGCCGCTCGGCACGGTGAAGACACGGACGCGCCGCGGCCTGCTCCGGCTGCGCGAGCTGCTCGGCGGACTGGGGCCTGAGCCCCGGTCCGGCGCCTGGCCGGACGGTGGCGTGGTGCCGGCAGGCGAGCGCGCCGGGGAACCTGGAGCAAAGGGACGATGATGACGCGACTGGTGGCGATGACGATGGGCCGAGGCTGCGATGGATCACGCTGAGGCGCGCGAGCTGCTCGAGCTGGCGGCGATCGAGCCGGACGGGTTCGACCGCCTCGTGGCCGGCGACACGCCCGAGGCGGCGGCGCTCGCCGGCCACCTTGCGGGCTGCGCAGCGTGTGCCGAGGAGCTCGAGCGGCTGCGACGCGCCGCGGTGCTCATCCGGGCGTCGCTTGGCGAGGAGGCCGTGGCGATGGCCCCGGCCGACCTCCGCGCCCGGACGCTCTCGTACGTCAGCGAGCTCGGCCGCGAGCGAGGACGTGAGGCTGCCGCAGCCGCGCCCTCGGCCTTGGAGCGTGCCGGCGGCGGTGTCGGCTCCGCTGCCAGCATCGTCGATGTCGCCCCGGCTCCCGTCCCGGCCGCGGTCGCCGCGCGCCGCCGCGCCCGGTCGGTCCGCTGGTGGGTGTCGCTCGCGGCCGCCCTCGTTATCGGGGCCGGGATCGGCGGGTTCGCCGTCGGGGCGACGGAACGGGCCACGATCGAGGACCAGCAGGCGACCGTCTCGGCGCTTGCGCGCGTCAACAGCTGGACGCTTCGCGTGGCGCAACGGCCCGATGCGACGACGGTGACGCTCACCAGCCCGACCGGCGGCCCGGCCTCCGGAACGCTCGTCTTTGCGCCGACAACCGGGGAACTCGTGGTCGTCATGAACGGCGTGGCGCCGCCGCCGGCCGGCAGGGAGTACCGTTGCTGGGTGGAGACGAACGGGACGCGCCGCAGTGTCGGGAAGATGTTCTTCGGGGGTGATCTCGGGTACTGGGCCGGACGGGTCGACGGGCTCGCCGACCTGGCACCGGGGGCCGTGTTCGGCGTGAGCCTCGTCGATCCGGCTGACTCGTCACTCGGCGGCGAGCCGATCCTGCGGGGGTCGCTGTGATCGGGCTGCTCCGCCGGGTGCCGCTGCCGCGCCTGTCGCAGCTGCCGGCGTGCCTGCTGCCGCCGCACCTGTCGCTGCCGCGCCCGGGCGGCTCCCGCCAGAAGCCGCCAGCCGGCGATCCACCGGAGGTGCGCCCGGGCAACCTCGTCCCCGAGTCGCACGTCGCGGCGATGTTCGACGACATCGCCCCGGTCTACGACCGTCTGAACACGATTATGACCCTCGGCCTCGACGGTCGCTGGCGGCGGGCGGCCGTGGCCGCAACGGCGGTGATGAGCGGTTCGTCCGCAATCGACCTCGCCGGCGGCACCGGCAAGCTGGCGGCTGCCCTGGCTGAGCAGGTCGGGCCGTTCGGGCGGGTCGTGGGCGTCGATCTCGCTCCGGCGATGGTCGACCTCGCCCGCGCCCGCTACCGTGACCTCGTCCAGCTCGAGTTCCGGGTCGGGAACGCGCTCCAGCTGCCGTTCGCCAACGGCGAGTTCGACGCGGCGACGATCGCCTTCGGGCTGCGCAACCTCGCCGACTTCGAGGCGGGCTTCCGGGAGATGGCCCGTGTCGTCCGGTCGGGCGGCTGGGTCGTCTGTCTCGAGTTGTCGGTGCCCCGGCCGCGCTGGTGGGGCCGCACGTACCACGCGCTGTTCCGGCGCGTCGCCCCGGTCGTCGGCGGGCTCTTCGGCCGGCGCGGTGCCTACGAATACCTGCCGGCCTCGCTCGAGGGATTCCCGCGTCCCGAGCACCTGGCGCTGACGATGCGCCGGGCCGGGCTCGTCGACGTCTCCTACCGGCGCCTGGCGCTCGGGGCCGTCGCCCTCCACCGCGGTCGGGTCGCACCCTCCGCCTGAGGCCGTCGCGTCCGAGGCAGCCGGACCGCCTCAGTCGCCCAGGCCGCTCCGACTCCCAGGCTCGCCGTCGCCGGCCGGCCACTCGGGCTCGGACGCCGGGCCGGCCAGCCAGGCGCGATGGAGACGTAGGACCTCGGCCACCGACGCCTCATCGAGCGGCCGGCCGGCGGTCGTCAGCGCCCCGGCGATCCAGTCGACCTCGAGCGCCTGCTCGTCCTCGGCGATCTCCTCGTCACGCCGGCGGAAGTCGGCGAGCACGAGCCAGCTGAGCCCCGCCCCGGCGACGATCCCGACGAGGAGGAGCCACCAGTCGAAGCCGGCGATCACCGGAGGTACCCGGGCGAGGGGAGGGGGACGGGCTGGCGCATCGGGCGCCAGTATAGGCAGCGGCCCGGCGTCGAGCAGTGCCGCTTCGCGGTCCGGCATCCGCGACGGCCGCTCGGCCCGCCCGGTTCGGGTGTGCCTCCGTCCGATCCCTCCGGTCGGCCGAACCCCTCGGCTTGCGCGACGTGAAAGTAACGACCCGGCCGACCGGCTCCGAGGGTCCCGGTCGGTCGGTCTCCCGACACCGGACGCAAGTTCTCGGCTCCGGTCGGTACGAGCGGGCGCCGATCCTCATGTTGGCCAAGAACTCGACCGTCAGACTGCTCGCCGTGTCGGTTGCTTTCACCGTGCGCAAGCCCGGCCGGGTTTTCGATGCCGGGCGCAAGGATTCGACCGGACGATCGGACGACCGGACGACAAGACGACCAGACGACGAGACGACGAGACGACCAGACGACCAACCGACCGGGCCGGCAGGCTGGGCTGGGCAGGCTGGGTACCGCCAGCGCCACGATCGCTCGAGCCGGTCTACACTCAGCCGACCATGCTCGATTTCACACCCTCCTCGATCGCCGTCCAGATCGGCCCGATCTCCGTCTTCTGGTACGGGATCTG
>JAJYXX010000195.1:0-3309 GCA_021801545.1 Chloroflexota bacterium
CAGCTCCATCGCATCGACCTGGTGGCGCAGGTCGAGATGGACCGTCGGCTCGTCGAGGACGAGGAGCGGCGCACCCTGGGCGACCGCGAGCGCAAGCAGGACGAGCTGGCGCTCGCCGAGCGAGAGTTCCCGCGCATCCCGTCCGAGCAGGTGCCCGAGACCGACCCGCTCGATCGCCCCGGCGATAGCCGCCCGGTCGACCGGGCGGGGGCCGCGCAGCGGGTGCTCGTGGGGCAGGCGGCCGAGGGCCACGACCTCTTCCACCCGGGCCGCGAACGGCAGCGTCGCCTGCTGGGGGACGACGGCCAGGCGGCGGGCGATCGCCAACCGATCGAGCTCGCCGACCGGTGCGCCGCCCAGGTGGACCGAACCCGCCCGGGGGATCACGGTCCCGGCGATCACCCGCAGCAGGCTCGACTTGCCGGCCCCGTTCGGCCCGATCAGCGCGACCCGTTCGCCGGTCTCGATCGAGAGCGACACGTCGCGCAGGACGTCACGGCCGCGGTAGGCCATCCAGACGCGCTCGACGGCGACGGCCGGCGGGCAGAGCCCGGGCTGGCCGACCTCCGGCGGGCCGACCCCGGACGGGTCGGCCCCAGGCGCGCCGCTCCGCCGTCCGGCCGCCGTCCCGGGCATGCTCACAGTTCGTACCCCGAGCGCGCCGAGCGCAGCAGGAAGAGGAAGAAGGGCGCCCCGATGACAGCCGTCACGACACCGACCGGGATCTCCCCGAGCAGCCGGGCGACGACGTCGGCCCCGACCATCAGGCTCGCCCCGAGGAGCGCCGAGAGGGGCAGGACGAGCCGCGCGTTCGGACCGACGACGAGCCGGACGACATGGGGCACGACGAGCCCGACGAAGCCGATCAGGCCCGCGATCGCGACCGCGGCGGCCGTGACGAGCGAGGCGAGCGCGATCAGGATCGCCCGCTCGCGGGGGACGTCGACCCCGAGGTGGGCGGCCGTCTCCTCGCCGAGGAGGAGCCCGTTCAACGCCCGCGCCCGGACGACGATCGCCAGGCTGCCGCCGACGATGATCGGCAGGGCCACCGCGACCCGGACCCAGGAGGCACCCTCGAACCCGCCGAGGAGGAAGAAGAAGATCTGGCGGAGGCTCGAGCCCGACAGGTACATCGCCATCGCCAGGCCCGCCGCGAGCAGCGAGCCGACGGCGTAGCCGGTGAGGAGCAGGCTCGTCAGGGGCGCCAGCGTCCCCGTCCGGCTCAGCCGGTAGACGACCGCGATCGAGAGGAGCGCGCCGCCGAAGGCAAGCCCGTGGAGGAGGCCGAACTCGAGAACGAGGGTCCGGACGGGGATGAGAACGGCGATCGCGGCACCGAGAGCCGCCCCGGAGGCGGTGCCGAGAACGTACGGGTCGGCGAGCGGGTTGCGGAGCAGGCCCTGGAACGTCGCGCCGGCCACCGCCAGCCCGAGCCCGACGATCATCGCCGCCAGGACCCGCGGCAGGCGCAGGTCGAGGACGATCGTCTCGGCCGAGGCCGGCCAGGTCTGGGCGATCGCGGAGCCGAGCAGCCGACGGGCGAGGATGCCGATCGTGTCGGCCGGGGCGACCGCGACCGAGCCGAGGCCGACACCGAGCACGAGCGCGACGAGCAGCAGCCCGATCGCGCCGGCGAACAGGAGCGCCGGCCGCCGGTGGACGGGTTCGCGCCGCGCGGCCCGGAACCGGGCCGCCGCGACCGTCTCGCTGCGCGTCGCCATCGCCGGTTCCCTCGCGCGGCCGCTACGCTACTGGCCGGGCGGGAGCGTCGCGTCGGGATGGATCGCCAGGGCGAGCGCGCGCAGACCCTCCACGAGCCGGGGGCCCGGCCGCGTCACGACGGTGTCGTTGACCGGCCGGATCGCGCCCGTCTTCACGGCCGTCATCCGGCCCCAGCCCGGGCGGGCCGCGACATCCCTGGCGGTCGTGCCGTAGTTCGCGTCACCGAGCACGATCACCTGCGGGTCGGCGGCAACGAGTTTCTCGAGCGAGATCGAGAAGACGGTCGTGCTGCCGGTCGTGATCGGGTCGCCGCCGGCCAGGCGGACCATCTCGGCCACGAACGAGTTGTCGGCAGGGCCGTAGATCTCCTTGGTCGCGTCGAGCTCGTAGAACGTCCGGGGGTGGTCGAGGGGTGCGGTGGCCGCGGCGATCGCATCGATCTGGGCACGCATCCGGTCGGTCATCTCGCGCGCCGCGGCGGGCTCGCCGATCGCCCTGCCGACGAGCTCAATGTCGGCCAGGACACCGGCGACGTCCTTGGCGTAGACGACGAGGACCGGGATGCCGAGCGAGCGCAGGCGGGCGACCGCCTCGGGCGGGTTGAAGCCGTTGCCGCCGGCGATCACGAGGTCCGCGTTCAGGCCGACGATCTTCTCGACGTCGACGCCCGAGAACGTGGCGACGTGGGGCAGCGTCGTGGCCGCCGGCGGGTAGTCGTCGAAGTCGGTCGTCGCCACGACGCGATCGCCGGCCCCGAGGGCGAATGCGATCTCGGTCGTGGCGGGCGTCAGCGACACGATCCGGCGCGGCTCGGCGGCGAGCGCCACCGTGCCACCTTCGTCATCGGTGAGCGTGAGCGGGTAGGCGACGGTAAGCGCCGCTGTCGGCGGCGCGCTCGGCGGCGCGCTCGGTGTCCCGGTCGAGACCGGGGCGAGCGAGCCGGTGACGTCGGGCGGGATCGAGCCCGCAGCCTGCGGCGCCCCCGACGAACAGGCGGCGAAGGCGACCGCGGCGGCCAGTCCGAGCAGGGCACCCCGGGTCCCCCGGAGAATCGAACGGCCCCTCGCTCCGCTCGGAAGGAGGGGCTCCTGGTCGTCTGGTCGCATCGGCTGCCTACCCTTTCTCTCGAAGGTTCGAGCACGCACCACCGGGCCGGCGACCGGACTTGGGTGCGCCCGAGGGACTCGGGCGGGCCTTCACCGTAGCGGGACTGTGCCGGACTCTCACCGGCTTCGCGACCCTGTGGCGTCGATATGAAACTGCCCGCCCAGCCTAGCAGATAAGCGGTCGTGAAGGGTCACGTGCGAGACTGGCTGCCTCGCCCTCCTCCCGCCACAGCATCCCCGCCCGAGGAGGTTCCAGATGGAGGTCCCATCGACCGGTGAGCGGTCCATGAGTCGCTCACGAGCAACGGCATCGCCCCCGGGCGGCGCCCGCTTCCGACGACGTTTCGGCAACGGGTCCGCGAGCTGGGGCGTCCCGGCCGCGCTTCTCGCCGCGCTCGTCGGCCTGCTCGGCGCCTGCATGGCCCCGGGCGCCGGATCACCCGGCGGTGCCGTCGGCGCCTCGTCACCCGGCGCGGGTGGT
>JAJYXX010000195.1:3409-6773 GCA_021801545.1 Chloroflexota bacterium
CTGCCCGACGGCTGGACCGGGAGCGGGGCGCGGGCGCTGATCGGATCGCCGTCGGGCCGAACCGTCGTCTCGAGCCTGTGCGCCAACGGCCGCTGCGCCCTCGACGTCATCGACCCGGCGAGCGGCAGCGTCCGCCGGCTGATCGACAAGGTCGGAGGATCCCCGATCGCCCTGAGCGACGAGGTCGTCATCGTCGTGGCCGACGACCAGTCGCAGCTCGAGGCGTTCGACCTCGCCACCGGGCGCCGGCTCTGGCAACGCACGGGCGCCGAGTTCCAGTACGGGTACGTCACTTCCGACGGCCGCTACGTCCTCTCCTACCTCGATCATCGCGAGCCGTGGCGCTTCATCGTCTCGATCATCGACGCCCGGACGAACGACGAGCGGGTGGTCCTCGCCCGTGACCCGGCCGACGGGCTGGTGCTCTGGCCGGAACTGTCGGGGGACGAGCAGGCCGTGCTCGGAGTTGGCGGGCGGTTCGAGGACGTGAGCCAGGGCTCGCCGGTCGTTCGGGCCGACCTGCTCGACCTCGCCAGCGGCGCCCTCGTGCAGGGCGGGATCACGCTCGTCGTCAGCCGCTGAGAACCCCCACAGACGCCCGCCGCCACCCGCCGATGAACGGGAGGCATCGTCGTCATGCGCTCATCCATCGGGCACCGGGCCCTGCGCGCCGCGAGCGCGGCCGCGGTCGCCCTGCTCATCCTCGGCATCGTGCCCGTGCAGGCACATTCGCCGACCGTCGGCGCCTCGCGCGGCCAGCTCTCGCCGGGCCAGAGCCTGCCGTACCGCTTCGGCGGCACGTACCCCAGCTGGCTGACGAGCGCGACCCAGGACTCGCTCAACACGAAGTACCGCAGCTGGACGAACAACAACAGCCGGGGTCCCGAACCGATCTACAGCTCGACCGGCAGCGCGGTCGTCTACTACTCCGCCTCACTCGTGGCGCCGTGCACCGGCACGAACCTCCAGTGGCTCCAGTGTGCGAGCAGCGGCGGCACGACCTCGTTCCGGATCTACGTTCGGAACTTCAACGCCGCCCCCTACTCCGACTGGCGCTGGTGGGACACCTCGAGCACGTGCACGAAGCCGAGTGGCGGCACGGCCTCGGGCTGCTGGTACGTGCGGCGGGCGATGATTCACGAGGCGGGACACGCGGTCCCGACCTTCGCCCACGATACCCAGACCGAGAACGACACGGTGATGCGGTCGGCGAGCCCCGAGGTCGGGACGACCGGCGGCAACCACTTCGTCTTCCAGCGCTGCGACCAGGCGGCGCTCCAGATCCTCTGGGACGTCAAGGACTTCGCCCGCCCGTACGGAGACTGCTTCGACCATGTGGCCGGTCATGGGGTCAGGGGCCTGGTCACGACCGTCACGACGAACGGCACCTCGTTCAACGCCTGCGTCAGCGTCGGCAAGGTCGTCGGCGGCCGGCTGGCGGTGAAGATCGACTCACGCTACGGGCTGCTCTCGAACAACCCGCTGGCCGGACGGACACTCTGGTTCGACCGCAAGAAACGGGCCGACACCTTGTGGACGCTCAGGGCCGAGTCGACGATCCCGAATGCGGCCACAACCGGCACGAACTGGACGCGGAAGTTCCTCGCCCCGAGCACGCTCGGCGGGACGTACGACTACCGGGCCCACTTCGACGGCGACGCGGGGCTCGATCCGTCCAACGCGGCGACGTTCAGCATCGCCTGGTCGGGGACCTGCTGAGGACACCGGATGGCGCCGGACCTGGCAGCGCCAGGCGCGCCGGCAGAATCAGCGAGGCGGCCGGTCCTGACGGACCGGCCGCCTCGCGCCGCGTCGTCGTCGAGAAGACGCCGGGACGACGGTCAGGCGGTCACGACCTGGCCGGCGGAGAAGATCGAGACCTGCGCCTCCTCCGGGAGCATCACTCCGAAGATCTTCTGGAGGGCGAGGAGGTGGACGCACGAACCCCAGCTCTCGAAATAGTGGCAGGTGCAGTGCCACGTGCCGGCGTCGAGACTGACATGGTGCGTGTCGTTGTCGCCGCGGAACGTGAGCGAGAGCCGATCGATCGTCACCCGATCGAGCTCCCGGGCGTAGCGATTCGCCTTCTCGACCTTGCCGATGAGAGAGCTGTGCATCGCCGAGAACCTCCGTTGCCCGCTCGCGGGCACTGTCGGGGCCGCCGTCCGGTCATGCACCGTCGACCGGTGATGGCGGTCGCCGGGTCCACTGTACAGCTGCGAGCCGCCGAGGTCAGCCCCCGAACCGCCGATCCTCCGGAGATCCGTTCGGCGCCGGTCGAACACGCCCGCCGGGCCGACGGGGCGCCCGGTGCCGAGCCCCACCTGGCGCGCCGGCACGGCTTGAACACCCGTTCGAACCTGACTGCTGTCGTCGCCCGCGACCCCCGAACCGGGAGTGAGCAGGAGTCAGGGTGCCGGGAGTCAGGGTGTGGAGGTCCCCTCGCGGCCGTAGTCGTCCTCGAGGCGCACGACGTCGTCGAGCTCGGGGGTCGAGACCTCGATCAGTTCGACCCGCTCGATCGCCTCGAACCGGTGACGCCGTCCGGCCGGGACGCGGCGATGCTCGCCCGGCCCGAGCTCGATCGTCCGGATGACACCTTCGCCGTCCTCGAGCTGGAGCCGCAGCCGGCCGCTGATGACGAAGATCGCCTCGTCCTTCCGGCGGTGCAGCTGCAGTGAGAGACGCTGACCCGCCTCGATGACGATCAGCTTGCCGACGTAGCGATCGGTGCGCGTCCAGATCAGCTCGTGGCCCCACGGTTTGTCGACCCGCCGTGCCGGGCCGTCGTCCGCGCCGGCGCCGGGCCGCGCGCTCGCCGGCCCGCCGATCTCGTCGCTCACGTGCCGCGCACGAGTCGCTCGCCCGCCTGGATCATCGACTCGCGGGCCTCCTCCGAGGTCGCCTCGACGTAGACACGGACGAGCGGCTCGGTCCCGCTCGTGCGCACGAGCAGCCACGAGCCGTCGGCGACGAAGAACTTGTAGCCGTCGTTCGTCTCGAGCAGGACGATCCGGGTGACCGGCTGCCCGGCCAGCTCGCTCGGCCCGTGGTCGCGCAGGTCCTCGAGCAGGTGGCGCTTCACCGCCGGGTACGCGGCACGCTCGAAGTGGACGTCGACCCGACGGTAGAACGAGGGGCCGGCGATCGAGTGGAAGTGTGCGATCGCCGCGGAGACCGGCCATCGACCGGCCGCCTTCTCGCGCAGGAACAGGTCGAGCAGGAGGAGATCGGCGAAGACCCCGTCGCGCTCGGGCAGATGCATCCCGAACCCGAACCCGCCCGACTCCTCGCCGCCCATCATCGCGCCGGTCTCGATCATCTTCGGGCCGATGTACTTGAACCCGACCGATGTCTCGTAGAC
>JAJYXX010000235.1 GCA_021801545.1 Chloroflexota bacterium
GTACTGCAATCCGAGTGACAACACAAAGAGCGCGGCCCAGAAGAGCGTGAAGCTCTTTCTGGTGCGCGCGCTCAGCGCAAGTGGAAATCCCCGAGACGTCATCTGAAGCCCTCCGTTCCCCGAGTTGGAGCGACGATGTGATCGTGCCTCCAGGAACTGCCGTGGGGTCCGCCTCGAATGAGGTACGCAGCCCCCTGACTGCTCTCCGTCGCGCCCATGAGTACCGGGCGCCGATCAGTGCATCCGCATCGTACGTCCGAGCGGACCCCCAATGGTACTAGGCCGTTCTGGCAATATCCAGCACTACTGCACCGTTTTCACCACCACGACACACACCGATCGCGCCGATTCCGGTGCGTTGGCGCACCGAAGTACCAGGACCAATGGCGGCCGGACTCGTCACCCGCGCAGGGCGCTACCATGGAGCCTCCCGGCCCAGCCGGCCAGAGGAGCACGCGTGTCCCCGTCCACCGCCCACGACCTCGTCCCGCCTCTGTGCACCCAGGCGCGCCAGGCGGTGGAGCGGGCATGGACGCGGGCGATCGCGGCCGGCACGCTCCCGCCGCTCCCTGATGGCACCGAGGCGCCCGCGGTCGAGATCGAACGCCCGGCGAACCCCGAGCACGGCGACCTCTCCACGAACCTGGCGATGAAGCTGGCCCGACCGTATCGCCGGGCCCCACTCGAGATCGCCCGCGCGCTCGCCGACGAGCTCGGCCACGAGGTCAGCAGGTCACCCTGGTGCCCCTCGGCAAACCCGCCGTTCCACCATGTCCCGGGCTCCCTCCGGTGGCTGCTGCCTGACCGCGGCCGATCGTCCGGGGCCATTTCGGGTCAGGACCATCGGGACCCGGGGTTCTCACCATTCCCCACTCGACCGCACAATGGGTCGCAGATTTCGGTGCGCGTGGTCACAGTAGGGGCATGACCCGCCATCAGCAGGGTCCCAGGACGATTGGGCCGCCCGACCGAAATCGGCCGACACGTCCGGTCGACCGACATCCCCGGAGAAGCCAAGCCGATCCCGGCTCAACGCAGACGGACGGAGCGTGTCCAGGCTAGACACGCTCCGTCCGGGTCTCGGGGACCCAACGTCAGGGCCGAGATCAGCCTCGGCCGTCGGTATCTACGGCACTACTTTCGGCGTTCCCTCTTGGGGCTCGGAGTGAGCACCAGCGCTGTCGCCAGAAGAGCCGCCATGGCCAGGAGGCCGAGCCGCCAGCCGTCCGACGGTGCCGACGGCGTGCCGCCACCCAACGTGTCCGTTGGCGGGGCGGTTACTCCAAGAACTCCACCGGTCGGCTGCGAGGTCGCGCCCTCAACCGCACCCGTGGGGCTCGGGCTCGGGCTCGGCGACGGGTTCGGGGTCGGCGTCGGCGGGTTCGTCGGCGGGTTCGTCGGCGGGTTCGTCGGCGGGTTCGTCGGCGGAGTGAACGTGTTCGTAAACGTGCAGACCACCGAGTCGCCAGCTCCGAGCCTAATCGTGACGGCAGGACCTTCGTTGCTCAGCTGGGCACTCGAGCCTTCTGGCGTGACACAGAGGAGACTAGTCCAAGCCCATCCGGACGGCAACGGCGGCTCGCTAATCTCGTACATGCCGGACTGCAGTTCCGTGAAGCTGTGGCTACCCGTTCCGCCGCTTGTGCTGATCTGGAACGGCCCCGGCATTCCAGAACCTGTCGCGTCGAAGTCGAACGTGCCGTCTCCGCCGATCGTGTGCTTGATGATCGTAATCGAGCCGGGCGGAGGCGAGGGCGGGGTATACGTGTTCGTGAACGTGCAGGTGACAGTCCCGTCCGAGGCGAGATCGATGTTCGCCTGCTGGGGATTCTGCCCGTCCTGCGACCAGCTCGACCCCTCGTCGCTCGTACAGTAAAGACCCGTGAAGGTCCAGTCACTCGTCGGACCGGACTCGGTCACCGTGTAGGAGTCATCGCTGAGATCGGAGAACGTTACCCAGCCGGTCCCGCCGACCGTCGTGATCGAGAACGGGCCGGAGGGGCCGGTGAAATCGAACGTGCCGTCCTGCCCGCCGAGCGTGTTCTTGATGATCGTGATCGAGCCGGGCGGGGGCGGACTGTACGTGTTCGTGATCGTGCAGGTCGCGCTCTCGTCCGGGGCGAGGGTGATGCTGCTGCCTTCCTGTGCGCCGCCGACGCAGACCCAATCTCCCGCGGTGTAGTTGGCTGGACCGGCGCTCTCGGCGAGCGAGTAGGTCCCGGCCGGGACGTCCCCGGAGTCACCGCCAGCTCCCGAGAGGGTGGTGGGCCCGGTGGCGCTCAGCGTCCAATCACCCGCGCTCGCACTGCCACCGCCCGTGTTGACGACGACCTTGGCGAGCGTCAGGTGTGCGGGCGGCGTCGGGTTGGACTCGTCGTAGCAGAACGAGATGTGGCTGATCTCGTTTTGACCAGGCGACGTCAGGTTCGTGTCGCCGAACGACTCAGCCGACAGGGCAGTCGGAGCGTAGACGTACAGGTACGACCCGTCCTTGCCGCCCTTGACATAGACCGCATCGATGCCGAACGTCGAGCTCCAGTCGAACGTCTTGTCATTCAGCGTGTTGGAGATCGTAATCGTCCCGAAGCTGGGGACCACGATGACGCCGTCGGCGTTCGGGTCCTTCTTCGATTCAAGCCAGGTCTGACCGCCGCCAGCTGTTGCAGCGAAGTCAGAGCAGGTGTTGCTGGCGGCGCCCTCCACGAAGATCGGCGTGACCGAGGCGCCGAGGGCCGCGCCCGCGCCTGGCCCCAGGAGGGCCATCGCGAGCATCGAAACGACCGCCATCCAGCCGATCGTCCGGAAGGCGGTCAGGCGGTTGCGGGGGCCGCTGCCCCTGATGGGTCGGTTCATCGATAAGTCCTCCGTTCCCCGAGTTGGAGCGACGACAGGTGGGTGCCTCCGTCGAGAACACCGGGGGCCGCCTCCGGGTGAGGCGCCTGAAACCCCCAACTGCGGTGGTGCCCCATAAGTACTGGCACCGAATATCAGTGCATCCGCATGGTATTACCGTACGGAGTGTCGATGGTACTAGGCTGTTCTGCGGATATCTAGTACCAACTCCACCGCTCCCACCGCGAGCGCACACACCGATCGCATCGAATCCGGTGCGTCTACGCACCGAAGTACCGGTACTCGAACCTCTGCGATCGCCTGCGTCGGTCCCGCGGTAGCGTTCGTCCGGGCGACCGGCATGCCGGGTCGGGCGGGCTCCGATTCGGCTTCTGACCCGTGCCGGTGGCCGCGATGCCCGCGGGCACCCGCTACCATGAGTCAGCCCGCCTGATCAGGAGCGACCCGTTGCCTTCCACCGATTCGACCGGTCCCAGCCACACCGCCACACCGACCGCCGCCGCACTCGCCGCGGCACCCACCGCCGCGGCATCAAGCTCCGCCCCGCCGACCGCCGACCGGCCGATCCGCACGCAGGCCCGCCAGGCGGTCGAACGAGCCTGGGCGTGCGCGATCGCCGAGGGGAGGCTCCCACCGCTCCCCGAGGACGCCGACACTCCCACGGTCGACATCGAACGCCCGGCGAAGCCCGAGCACGGCGACCTCTCGACCAACCTGGCGATGAAGCTCGCCCGACCCTACCGGCGGGCTCCGCTCGAGATCGCCCGTGTGCTCGCCGACGAGCTCGCCCGTGAGGCCGCCGAAGCCTTCAACGGCCCCCTGACCACGCCGTTGGCGACCGCCGAGGCTGTCGCTCCGGGCTTCATCAACCTCCGCCTCTCGGACGGCGCCCTGCGCGCGACGATCGACCGGATCCTCTCCGACCCCGGCTCCTGGGGCCGCGTCAGCGTTCCCCACCCGCAGCGGATCAACGTCGAGTTCGTGTCGGCCAACCCGACCGGTCCGCTCCACATCGGCAACGCCCGCGGCGCGTTCGTCGGCGACCTCCTCTGCCGCGTCCTCGAGGCGGCCGGTCACACCGTTACCCGCGAGTACTACTTCAACGACTTCGGGGCGCAGGTCCGCAACCTCGGCGCCTCGGTCTGGGCGCTCGCGACCGGCAAGCCCGTGCCCGAGGACGGCTACCACGGCGCCTACGTCGCCGATCTCGCCCGCGAGCTGCCGGCCGAGGTCCGGGCCGCCGCCGAAGCGGCCACCGCGACCGGCGAGGACCTCGCCTGGGCGGTCGGGGCCTGGGCGTCGGAGCGGGTCCGGGCCGGCATCGAAGCGAGCCTGGAGCACCTCGGCGTGCACTTCGACGCCTGGAAGACCGAGGGCTCGCTCCACCGCGAGGGCTGGGTCGAGCGCGCGATCGAGAAGCTCCGGGCGGCCGGTCACGTCTACGAGGAGGACGGGGCGACCTGGTTCCGCTCGACCGCCTTCGGGGACGACAAGGATCGGGTGATCCGCAAGTCGAACGGGGACTACACGTACTTCGCCTCGGACATCGGGTACGTCGAGGAGAAGTTCAGCCGCGGCTTCGACCACCTGATCTACATCTGGGGCGCCGACCACCACGGCACGGTCGCCCGGGTCCGGAACGCCGCCCAGGCGATGGGCCACGACCCGGCGCGGGTCGAGATGATCCTCGTCGCCTGGGTCCGCTTCATCCGCGACGGACGGGAGATCTCGATGTCGAAGCGCTCGGGCGAGTTCATCACCCTCGACGAGCTGCTCGCCGAGGTCGGGGTCGACGCGGCCCGCTGGTTCTTCGCCTCGCGCGCGTACACGAGCGGCATCGACTTCGACATCGAGCTGGCGAAGAAGCAGTCGAACGAGAACCCGGTCTACTACGTCCAGTACGCCCACGCCCGGATCGCCTCGATCCTGCGCAAGGCGGCCGAGGCGGGGCTTTCGCCGGCCGACTCTGTCGGCGGGATCCTGGCCGGCGCTCCGGAGGCGGCCCTGGCGCGGGCGCTCGTCCGCCTGCCCGAGGTGGTCGAGGACGCGGCGGCGGCCGAGGAGACGCAGGGGGTGACCGCCTTCGCGACCGACCTGGCGACGACGCTCCACGCCTTCTACCGCGATGCCCGGGTGATCGACCGGGCCGAACCGGAGCGATCGCGGGCCCGCCTGGCGCTCGTCCTGGCGACGAAGACGACGCTCGCCAACGCCCTGGGGTTGCTGGGGATCTCGGCGCCCGAGTCGATGTAGGCGGGGGCGCGGTCGGGCGGCGGGGCAGTCGGAGGCAGTCGGTCGGGCGGGCGGAGGATCCGGTCGGTCTGTCGGGCGGCGGTGATCGGGCTGCCGGTGGTCAGTCGCCCGCGTAGCCGAGGGCTCCGGTCAGCAGCGCCTCGGCCAGGGCGGTGCTCCCGGCGATGTAGTCGACCGTCCTCCCGTCCCTGCGCATGACGTTCGGCGCGATCGGCGTCGAGGGGAGCGAGCCGGGCGCGGCAGCGGCGAATTCATCGGCATCGGCGGTCGTGTCCCAGGCCGTCCGGAGCACGAGCGCCCAGGCGTCGTTCGGCCCGCGGAGGAGTGCGACCCGGTCGCCACCCCAGCCGGCCGCGGCGACCTGGGCGGTCGTGCCCGGCGTCACCGCGCCCGGGATCGATCCCGCCACCTGGAGCCAGGTCCGGAGCTGGAGCTCGCCGAGCGTGTCCTGCTGGACGAGCGTCCAGCCGTCGCCCATCCGGCGCGCCAGGTCGGCCGGGAGCGTGACCGTCACCGGTTCGTCGACCCCGTACTTCTCCGGGTGGAGGACCTGCTCGGTGGAGGCCGGTGGGTTCGCATAGAGCCGGTCGACCGCCGGCCAGCCGCCGGCGATCTGGCGCCCGAGGACGAACTGGAGCCCGACGGTGTACGGGTAGAGGAGCGTGTCGCGCAGGATCGCCGGCATCGCGGCCAGAATCTTCACCGTCTGCGGATCGCTCGAGGCGGTGAGGAGCTCAGTGAGCTCGGCCGGCTCGAGGTGCTGCTGGGCCCAGAGCGCCATGACCAGCGTCGGATCGCCCTCGACGAGGGCGAGCGTCGCGAGCGAGCGGTCGGACTGGCCGTCCGGGGCTCGGATGATCCCCGAGGCAGCGCCCTGGAACTCGTCGGCCCGGAAGGTCGGGAAGTGCTGGTCCTGGAGGGCATGGGTGAACTCGTGGGCGAAGGTCACCTTCTCGACCGGCCCGAGGCCACCCTGCTTCGTCACGACGTTCAGGGCTTTCGTCTCGGGGTCGTAGAAACCGGCGACCTGGGCCGTGAAGAGCTGGCCGAAGAGCTCACCGAGCGACGATCCGTCGGGCAGGAGGCCGAGCGACCTGAGGAGGGCGTCGGAGGCGTCGAGCTGGGAGCGCGGGGTCTCGGCCAGCGACCGGGCGACGTAGGCGCGCAGACCGGCCTCGTCGATCAGGCGGGGCACGACCGGTCGGGTCGCCTGCAGGCCGCGCAGCTGCTCGACGTCGCGCTCGATCGCGGCGTAGATCGCGGCCTCGGCCGGGCTCGTCGTGGGCGAGGCGCCGGGCGGGGAACTGGAGAGCGCGGTCGGGCTCGGGGTGGGTGTCGGCGTCGAGGTGGGAGTGGGGGTCGAGGTGGGAGTGGGGGTCGAGGTGGGAGTGGGGGTCGAGGTGGGAGTGGGGGTCGGACTCGGCGTCGGGCTCGACGGGCCGCAGGCGGCGAGGGCCAGCGTGACCAACAGGAGGAGCGCGGTGACGAGTGCGAGTGCGGGCGCGGGCGCAGGCCGGACGCCGTGCGAGGTTGCGGGCGCGGGCGCAGGCCGGACGCCGGAGCCGGGCGCGACGAAGGCAGGCGAGCGCATCGGGCGGATTGTCGCACGCAGGATCG
>JAJYXX010000247.1 GCA_021801545.1 Chloroflexota bacterium
AGCTCGTCCCGGCCGCATGCCAGGCGGACCGGGCGTAGCGCTCGACGAGCAGGCGCTCGGCGAGCGCCGCTTCGGTGTCCGTGATCCGGCCGGGGTCGAGGTGGCGACCCCGGCCCGTGGCCGACATTGCCTCGAGCACGGCCTCATCGACGGTGGCCGCGGAGGGAACGGGGATCCGGCGGCCCCGCAGCGCGCGTTCGAGCGACGTGACCGGCACGCGCCGGCTCTTCGTCCGCTCCCAGCGCGGGTCGCCCGGTGCGCCCGGACCGTCGAGGGTGCGTTCGAGCGCCCCGAGGTCTGCGTCGACGAGGAGCGTCCCGTGGACGAGGATGGCCGAGCCGCCGATCCAGGCCGCCACCCCGGCGACCTTGCGGCCATCGATCAGGACCTCGCGCTCGGTCACCTTGGCAGCCACCCCGAGACGCCGCGCCGCTTCGGCCAGCGGCTCGAGCACGAGCCGATAGACCCCGGGCAGGCCGGACGGGGTGGCGCGCCGCTCGCGATCATCGGGCCGCTCGCGGCCGTGGCGGCTGTCGTGCCGGTCGCGGCGGTCGTGCCCGTCGTGATCGGCGCCGCCGGCTGCGGGCAGATCGCCGCGCGGGACGATGACGCTCAGGCAGAGCGTGCCGGGGTCGTGGTAGACGGCCCCGCCGCCGGTGAATCGACGATAGACCGGGGCGTCGAGCTCGCGACAGGCGGCCTCGTCGACCTCGGCCGCCGCGAGCTGGTATCGGCCGACGATCACCGAGCGCCGGTTCCGCCAGAGACGAAGCGTGGGAACGGGGCCAGCGGACCGCGCCAGGGCCTCGTCACGGGCGAGGTTGCGCGAGACGTCGCGCTCGCCGGTATCGGCCAGGACGCGCCACGTCGCGGCGCGTACCGGGGCGCTGATCATCGCCTGCCGCCCCGGCCGGTCGGTTCGCCAGCGTCGACCGCCTGCGCGCCCCGGCCGGCCCGCTCCACCAGGCCCGCCGGCTCGGCCATGTAGAAGAGCGTGTCGATCCCGCTTGCGGCCAGGCCGCCGATGATCCGGGCGACCGCGTTCGCACGCTCGTGAACGCTCATCGTGCGGGCGAGCGAAATCAGGCGCCGCACGTCGTGCGACGCGCTCGGATTGACCATCAGACCGACGCTCACCATGGATTCACCGGTGCTGGCGACCGACCGTTCCGCGAACCATTAGTATGCCGCCGAGCGCAGGAGCCGCCAAGGGCCGCTCGGCCCGATGTGGACGCTCGGCCCGAACGGGCCGTCAGGCAACGAGGTCGCGCCCCCTGAAGACGAGCACGGCGAACCCCCAGGAGACGATTGAGACGCCGGCGAAGACGGCGACATCGGTCCAGGGGAACGTACCCGTGTCGATGACCGCCGCGAACTCGAGGTAGTGGAAGGCGCTGAACGCGGCGATCGCGGCGAGGTCCGGCTCGATCTTCGCCACGACCTCGAGCAGGTACATCGCGATGACGATCCCGGCGGCCAGCCCACCAGCCGTGCCACGGTTGAGCGTGACGACCGAGAGCAGCGTGGTGACCGAGGCGATCCCGCACCCGAATGCGAAGGCGAGGAGGGCGGCGATCGCGAAGTGCCCCGGCTCGAACGGGGCGCCGACGAGCAGGCCGACAGCCAGGACTCCGCCGACGCAGGCCGCCGCGAGGACGGCGAGCGACACGAGCTGGGCGGCGATCGAGGCCCCGAGATAGCGTGCCCGCGGGGTCGGCGTCGAGAGCGGCAGCTCGATCCAGCCACGGTCGAGGTCGGCGGCGGCCCGGGTGGCGATCAAGATCGCCCCGATCGAGGCGAGGATCGGCCAGAGGAGGCTGCCGATGTACGTGTTGAAGAAGACACCCGGGTCGGCCAGGCTGCCCTCGAGGCCAAAGGCGGCGAGCAACTCCTTGGGCCAGACCTTGAGGTACTGGTCCACGAGCGTGGTGTTCGACCGGATCGTCGGGTAGAAGGCGGTCATGAAGCCGCCATAGGCGAGGCCGACGACGACGAGCCAGGCGACGAGCGCCCGGCTGCGCCTGAGCTCGAGTTGGAGGATCGGGACGATCATCGGGCGACCCTCCGGGCCGGGGCGCGTCCGTCCGTCGGAGGAGGAGGGCCGGGTGCGCCGGGTGCGCCGGTCGGCCCGAGCTGCCCGGCGCCCGCCTGGTCGTCGTAATAGCGCAGGAAGAGATCCTCGATGTCGGGGGTCGTGATCGCGATGTCACGGATGTCGAGCCGGGCGATCCGCGCCAGGAACGGGTTCACGTCGCCGCGGACCATGAGGTGGACGTCCCGGCCGCTCGAGGCGACGACCTCGAGGTTCGGCAGGTCGAAGAAGCCCGGGTCGGGCGGCGTGCCGAGGACGAGGTTGACCGACCGCCAGTGTCCGGAGAGCAGCGCCCCGACGGTCGTGATCTCGACCAGCCGGCCGTCGCGGATGATCCCGATCCGGTCGCAGCTGCGCTCGACCTCGGGCAGGTTGTGCGAGGAGAGAAAGACGGTCCGCCCGTCGGCGCGCGCCTCCGCCACGAGACGGAGGAACTCGCGCTGCATCAGCGGGTCGAGGGCGCTCGTCGGTTCGTCGAGCACGAGCAGCGGTTCGTGGCCCATGAACACCGCCACCAGGCCGACCTTGTTCCGATTGCCTCGCGACAGCTTGCGGATCGGAACGCCCGGGTCGAGGTCGAGGCGCGCGGCGAGTGGCCGCCAGGCGGCGGGCTCGAATCCACGGAGTCGGGCCAGGTGACGGAGCAGCTCGGCCGCAGTCAGCTCGCCAAGGTAGCCCGGATCGCTCCCCAGGTGGGCGATCCGGCGGTGGAGGCGCGGGGCGTCGGACCAGGCGTCGAGGCCGAAGATCGTCGCCCGGCCCGAGGTCGGGCGGATGAACCCCATGAGGACCCGGATCGTCGTCGTCTTGCCGGCGCCGTTCGGGCCAAGGAAGCCGAACACCTCGCCCTCGTGCACCTCGACCTCGAGGTCGACGATGCCGCGCCGGCGGCCGTAGGACCTGGTCAACCGGTCGAGTTCGATCGCGTTGCGCATGAATGCTCTCGTCAGTCCGTCTCGGCCGCCCGTGCACGCCGGGTCCGGACGTGCTTATGGGGCGGGCGATGGCGTGGGCGACGGGCTTGGCGTGGGCGACGGCGATGGGGTTGGCGTGGGCGACGGCGATGGGGTTGGCGAGGGGCTCGTCCCGCCCGTGCCGACGAGGATCAGCCCGTCGATCCGGGTGTAGTGGGAATAGTAGGTCTCCTCGTGGATGACGTTGCCGTCCGCGTCCCGGACGGTCCTCGTCACCCAGACGTCCTTGCCCTCGACCGGGTACTCGACCTGCTGGCGCTTGCCTGCCGGCAGCGTGTCCGTCTCCTGGGTGATCGTCGTGGCCGGCTTGCGGTTCTTCACGATCGGCGTGCTGAACGAGACGGTCCGGCCGGTGGGTACGCTCCAGATCTCGAACGTGACGTGGGCGCGGCTCCCCTTGTGGCCGGCAAAGCCGCGGATCAGGAGCGGGTACGGCGTGTCGTTCGTGAACGACACCGTCTGCTTCGAACCGGAGGCGCTGATGAAAACGGTCGCGTCGAGCCCGAGCGGGTAGCGGTCGATGTAGTAGTAGTGGTTGCGCCGCGCGCCCATCTGGAGGCCCGCCCGAAGCGCCGCGTTGAAGATCGTCGTCGACGTCGAGCAGATCCCGCCGGCGAGGGCACCCTGTGGCTCGGTGCGGCCGTTGATGATCACGCCACCCTGGCGGTAGCCCTTCTCGACGGTCACTTCGCCGACCACATCCCAGAAGTCGAAAACGCCGCCCGGGGCGATCACCGTGCCGTCGATCAGCCTCGCCGGCACTTCGATGTTCGCCCCGAAGCCGTTCCGCTCGCTGATCGAGTAGTACGTCGTCCACGACGAGATCCTGCTCATCGTCGGGGCGACGGCAGAGGCCTGCTCGGTCGTCAGGGCGGGTCGCGTGACGGTGACGGCAGGCTCGACGGCGGGCAGGCCGGAGTCCGGAATCGCCCGAGCGAGGAGGGCGGCGGCGACCCGCTCGCTGGTGGCAGCCGGATCGAGCGTCCGGCCATCGACCCCGGGCTTGACGCCGACGACCTGGTCCCCCTTGCCGATCAGGAACGTGGCGTCCTTCGGTGCCCGGTCGATCTCCGGCGCCAGGGTCTCGAGCGCGGCGAGGACCGCCGCGCGGTCGACGACCGGGTCGTACCAGCCGCCCGGGGCGACCGCGAAGCTGAGCCACCGGCGAACGGTATCGGCCGGGATCGTCCAGCGCTCCTCGCCGAGAGCGAGAACGAGGTCCTGGGCGATCCGCTCGGCCCGAACCTTGGCGAGGGCGGCCGCGGCGTCGTCGACGGTCGGTCGGACCGGCTCGGATGTCAGCTCGAGGCGGAGCTCGGCGGGCGCGTCGAGCCGGGCGAGACTGGCGAGGAGGACGTCGTGGGCGGCGGATGCGTCGAGCCGTCGTCCGTCGGTCGCGGGTGTCAGGGCGAACCCGGAAGGGGTCGACACGACGCTCGCATCGACGGGGTCCCGGTCGAGCGGACGGGCGATCGCCGCCAGGCGCTCGTCGAGGAGCGCCCGGTCGAAGGTGACCCGCGGCTCGATCGCCACCCCGCGGATGAGCATCCGCGCCTCGCCGAGGACGCGCTCGACGGGCGTGCCGCCCGCCCGTCCGGCCGCGAGCGCGGCGGCGGCAAGGCCCTCGACGTCGGGGCCACGCCCGATCTCCGCGTACGTGATCGACGCCTCGCCGTCCGGCCCGGCGACGACGATCCGACCGGCGCCGAGCGAGGCGTACGCCTGGGATAGCCTCGCCCTGGCCTCGCCGACGGTCAGGCCGGAGAGGTCGGTCGTGCCGACCCGCACGCCGGGCAGGATCCGGTGCTCGTACTGGCGCTCGAACGCGTAGATCGCGCCGAGGGCGAGCGACCCGGCGAGGGCGAGCCCGATCGCGAACGCGACGACGAAGCGCAGGCCGACCGCGCGCAGGCCAGGTGAACGGCGCGCCTCGTCCGGCGTCGCGGGGAGCTGTTCGGTGGCCGTGGTCGTCATGGGTCGCGAGTCATCCTAGCAGCCGCCCGTCAAGGACTCGCCAGATGGAGATTCGACCGCGGCTGTGCGGCCGGATCGCGGGGCCTCGCTGAGACGGGCGAGCGAGCCCGTCCGTGGTCGTACCGCTCGGGCTCGTGTCGTCCGCCGCACGAGCGACCGTGACGCGTTCAGTCGGGGCGCGGCAGGACGACGACCCGGCGGTTCGGCTCTTCCCCGATCGACTGGGTGATCACGTTCGGGTCGTCGCGGAGGGCGATGTGGACCCAGCGCCGCTCGAGGGCAGGCATCGGCTCGAGCTGGAGCATCTTGCCGGTCTCGACGACCCGCGCCGCCGCCCGCGTCGCGATCTCGCGCAGCTGGCGCTCACGACGACCGCGGTAGTCCTCGACATCGACGAGCACCCGCGTCCAGCCGCCCATCCGGCGCGAGAGCATCAGGTTCACGAGGTGCTGGAGCGCCGAGAGGCGCTCGCCTTTGCGGCCGATCAGGGCGCCGAGCGCTTCCTTCTCGTCCCCCTCACCGACGACGTTCAGCCGGCTCGTGTCGCCCGTCTCGACCTCGACGCGGACGTCGAAGCCCAGGTGGGCCATCAGCTCCTCGAGGATCTCCTTGCCCGCGGCGAGCGCCTCGGGAGAGGCCTCGGCGGCCTCGAGCTCGGCCCGCTCGGCGGCGAGCGAACCACGCGCGGCGGCGACCTCGGCGAGCTCGCTTGCCGACAGGTCCGACTGACCGGCCCGGGCGACCCGGGCGACGCGTTCTTCGCGGCGCGGCGGGCCGGCCGGTTCTTCGCGGCGCGGCGGGCCGGCCGGTTCTTCGCGGCGCGGCCCACGCTCCCGTTCTTCGCGGCGCGGCGGCCGCTCCTCGAGCGGAGGTCCTGCCGATCGCTCTGCCCGCGGCCGCTCTTCTCGTCGCGGGGCCCGCTCGCCTTCCTCGCGCCGGGGTCCGCGTCCGCGCTCCTCACGCCGGGGCGGCCGCTCCTCGCGCGAGTACGCCCGTGGGGCCGAGGGTGGCAGCGGCGTGGCCGCGGCAGCTTCGCGCTTCGGGGCGGCGCCGCCAAGGGCCGAGCGCGGCGCGGCCAGGATCCGGGCAGGCTCGGCGCCCATGCCCAGGACGCCCCGACTGCCGGGGGTGAGGATCTCGAAATCGAGGCCGTCGAGGCCAACGCCGAACGCCTCGCGTGCCTGGCGGAGCGCCTCCTCGACCGACTTGCCGGTGAACTCGCGATACGCACTCATGGTCAGCGTCGTCTCCCTCGTCGGCCCTGGCGGCCCCGCTCACGGGACCGGACGGTCGCGGCCGCCGAAGCGGCGCGCTCAATGGATGTGGTGGGGTGTTTCGCCGCCGCACCGGACGGGCGTCCGGTCGTGTCCGCCGGCGGGACGGCGACGGGGAAGCGGGGGGTGTGACCGACGGCGAAGCGAGGCGTCCAGCCGAAGAGCGGGAAGAGCGACCCCCAGCCGACGATCAGGTACTGCTGGACGATCGAGAAGATCGTGGTCACGATCCAGTACAGGAAGAGGCCGGCAGGCAGGAACGCCCCGTAGAAGATCGTGATCAGCGGGAAGAGAAGCATCGTCTGGCGCTGCACCGCGGCGGCCTGGTCCTGGCCCTGGCCCTGGTTGCTGGGCGGCATGACCATCCGG
>JAJYXX010000089.1 GCA_021801545.1 Chloroflexota bacterium
CCCCCCGGGGGATGGTCGACTGCATGATCGCCGCCGTCGCGTGGCGCAGCGAGGCCACGCTGCTTGCCCACGACGCCGACATGGATCGCGTCGCGCGGGTCATCGGCATCGAGACCGATCCGGCATCTCTCCGCGCGAGATGATCGAGCGGTCCGCCACATCGCCACAACAGGGTGACGACCTGGGGTGGCGGGTAAGCGGGTTGACGGCGCTCATCGCGCCGGGGCTATCCCGAGGGCCTCACGGCTGAGGCCCTCTTCGATCCGGGCAAAGAGGCTTGCCCCTTTCTGTACCCATGTTCGAGCCTCTTCCTCCGGGACGGTCGCGAATGCCCCCACGTGCTCCTGCGACCGTGCGGCGAGGGGGAGTGCCTCGGCCGCGAGATCACCTACAGGAGGCGCGGCCCGTCGCAACGCCTCGATGGCGGTCAGCGAGAGCTCCTCGCCATCCTCGGCGGCGACACCGGCCAGATGCGCCAGGCAGAGGAGCGCGGCCTGGACCGCCTCGGCCAGCGGCGGCAGGGCCTCCACGGGGAACCCTCCATCCGCCAGCAGCGCGGCCATCCGTTGCTTGTGTTCGCCGCGGTCGAAGGACTGCCGGGCCCGGAGCAGACGCCGCTGCCGGTCCACGGCCTGAGGGTCGGTCAGGGCCGGCGAGCGATGGAGGAGCCGCCGGTCCGCGGGGGCGAGCTGGACGACCCCCGCCTCCACCAGGCGTTCGATCGCCTCGAAGGTAGCCTGGTCAAGCAGTTCGAGGTGTGGTGGCTCACCGGCGTCACCGACGTGCCGGCGCAGGGCGGCTTCGGCCTGCGCTCTGGCCTGAGCTGTGTCCACCAGCTGCCCGACGACCACGAGCAGCGTCGTCCGGCCGTCGTGCGCGGCGTGGGTCTCGAGGAGCAGCAGCCGGTCGCCGAGCCCGGCGATCAGGTCCTGGCGCAGCCGCTCCAGGGGTTCGGCGGGGGTGGGCGCCGCTTCGGCGGGGGTGGGCGCCGCTTCGGCGGGGGTGGGCGCCGCTTCCACCGACACCGACGTCCCCATGACCTCCTCGAGGCGCTCGATGAACGCACCACGTCCAGAGGGCATGGGGAGAGCGTCCAGCTCGCCTGTGCCGTCCAGCAGTCCCTCGGCCAGCGCCTGCTTGCCGGCCAGCAGGTGGAGCATCCGGTGCTCGATGGAGTCCTCGGTGACCAGGTGGATGACCTGGACCGAGCGGGCCTGGTGCTTGCGCCAGGCGCGGGCGATGCGCTGCTCGAGCCGGGCCGGGTTCCAGGGCAGGTCGAGGTTGATCACCACGCTCGCCGCCTGGAGGTTCAGCCCGACGCTCCCCGAATCGGTGGACAGGAAGAGCCGGCAGGCTGGATCGTGCTTGAAGCGGCGGATCTCCTCCCGCCGTTGCAGCTGCGGCACCGAACCGGTGTGCCAGGCGAAGCCGACCTCCATCGCCTCGGCCAGCTCCCGGACCAGCTCGAGCATCCGCTCCCACTCGGAGAAGATGAGGACCTTCCGGCCGTCCTCTGCGAGGCACTCGCCGAGGATCTCCTCGAGCTCGCCGAGCTTCGGACAGACGCGGCACTCGGAGTCGAGGATGTAGGGCGTGTCGCAGAGCATCCGCATGCAGGCCAGCCAGCGTTGGAGCCTCTCGAACTCTTCGGGAGACAACGGTCGCCGCCGCGCCCGGGCCAGCAAGCGTGCCACCATGAGCCTGTACTCCGCGTAGCGGTTGGCCTGCTCCGGCTCCATGGCGACGAAGTAGGTGTTGACCGTGCGGGGCGGAAGCTGGTCTTCGACCTCCTCCTTGCGACGCCGCAGGAGGACCGGCTTCAGGCGCCGGTGCAGCTCGCCCAGGTTCTGGTAGCCGACCGGTCGGCCGCGGTCGTCCAGCTCGTAGAAGTCTCGATTGAAGCGGAAGAGGGGCCCGAAGATACCGGGATCCAGGAACTGGACGATGGAGTAGAGGTCGTCGATGCGGTTTTCGAGCGGGGTGCCGGTCAGGACGAAGGCGTAGCGGCTCTCCAGCCGCTTCACCGCCCGGGCGGTCTTCGTCCGCCAGTTCTTGATCCGCTGGGCTTCGTCGAGGATCACGACATCGGGGGCGACCAGCTCCTGGATGTCCGGGCCGTCGGAAACGATCTGCTCGTAGTTGGTGAGGTAGAAGAACGACCGCTCTCGGTACTGCCGCAGCCGCGCTCCTCGTGGGCCGGCGATGATCCGGGCCGGCAGCCCGGTGAACTTGCCGATCTGCTCTTCCCACTCGGCCTTGAGCGAGACCGGGCTCACCACGAGCACGCGTCCCACGCCTCGCAGGCGGCGCAGCAGCTCGCAGGCGGCGATCGCCTGCACCGTTTTGCCCAGGCCCATCTCATCGCCGAGCAGCGCCCGTTCGGTGAAGGCGAGGAAGAGGAGCCCCTCCTGCTGGTACGGGTAGAGCGGGTGGCGGACGAGGTCGAGACTCCGCTTGCCAGCCGCGACGTCGGCGAGAAAGGCCTCGCGGGACCGTTGCCGGCCGGACTGGCGAGCTTGCTCTTCCGCCCAGGTCAGCAGGTGCCGGGAGAGGCGGATCCGCCGGCGCTGCTCGATCGGTGCCGTCTCCAGCCGCCGGGCCAGCGCCGGGATCGCCGCGCCGGGATCGGCCAGCAGGACGCCGTCGGTGGAGAAGAAGGGATTGATCAGGTCCCGAAGCTCGGGGTGAGCGCGTCGGGGCCAGCGGATCTGGACCTGCGGTTCCCCCGTGGTGTGGCCCAGAAAGACCTCGATCCGTCGGGCGCCGTCCCGGGCGGCGCGCTCGAGGCCACCGTCGTGGGTCGTCTTCAACTGTGTAAGAACCGCCTCGACGTGCTTGCAGGTACCGAGGCCGTTGACTCGATGATCTGGGCAGCCGCAGGAGTTGAGGCGGTCCGTGAGCGAGCGAATCTCGACGTCATAGGAGCCGGCGCTCTGGGAGTGGACTCGGAACGTGCCGAACAACCCCCGCCGGGGCTCGAGCGGTTCGATCGCGAAGGCCTCCTCGACCGCCCGCCGGCGCCGCTGTTCGATCTCCTCGGCATCGGAGGTGCGCCAGCCCTGAAAGCGGGTCTTCGTCGAAAGGACCTGTTGCGCCCGGCTCTCTCGCTTTCCTGCCATCGACACCTCCGCCACCGGTCCCTCGCCTGAGTCGATCCCGCGTGATGGTAGGGTAACGGCCGTCGACCCGATCAGCGAGCTGCCAGGAGCACGGTACCGCCGGTCCCTACCGATCTGGCGAATCCTGCGCCGGCTGACAGCCGCCGACCGCTGCCAGGAGAGCGGGAGCACGTTCGACCTGCGGCCCTGTGCGACCTGTGGCCACGTCGGCTGCTGTGCATTCCAGGCCGGCCATGCCCGCCCGCACGCGCTCAGCAAGGGACACCCATCCCGGAGGGCGGGAGCCGCGGTCGGGCGGAGGTTCGAGCGGGGCGGGCTCGACATTTTCGGGCCAAACGGACCATCACAGCGCGCGCGCAGTGCGTCACCCTCTCGGCACGCCATTGCCCGTCGAACCGGGTCGGCGAGGTCGGAGGTGCCGTGAGCGACGCGATGTCAGTTGGGCGCGAGTCTGCCGAGCTCTCCGGGACGGTGAGGCTTCGCGTCCGTCAGACCGCTCGCGTCGACCTCGACCGCGTCGCCACCGCCCTGGGTAGCTCGGACGCACCGTGGCTCGGTGAGCGGGCGCCTGACGCGTCGCCGGGAGTGCGGCGCTTCTACTGCGACCTCGAGCTCCAGGTGAGCCCCGCCCGCTGGGTGGTCTTCCGCAAGTCCGCGATCGTCGGTCTCGGCCAGCCGCAGCCCGACCATGAGGGCTGGGTGGTCCCGATCGAGTGGCGGGCGGCGACGATGGCGCCGCTCTTCCCGGTCTTCGCCGGGCATCTCCGCCTGCGTGCCGACCGGATCGAGCTCGGCGGGCGGTACGCGCCGCCGGGCGGGGCGGTCGGCTACGTGCTCGACCGGACGCTCCTCGGTGTGGCCGCGCGGGGCACGGGCCGCTGGCTGTTGGGCAGGGTGGCGGCCGTTCTCCAGTAGGGACGCGGCGGAGAGGGTGCGCCGAACGGGCGCAGCCCGGGCGATGCGGCGGGAGCAGCCCGGCCGACGTCAGGACGCCGACGCGTCGCCCGGCGCGGGCCACTCGGCCCCTCTCGGAGTGACGAATGCCGCTGTCGGAGGAGCCTCCGGGGCATGACATTCCACCCACGACACGGTGGCGTTCCCAGGCTCGACCGGCCTCCACCGCGGTCGTGATGCAGGAGGTGTCTGGTGACCCGTGCCGTCGTCGTGAACCGCGATCCGGCTGCCGCGCAGGCGGCGGCAGCGATCCTTCGCCGCGCGGGCTACGAGGTCGAGCTGTGCGCCGGTCCCACTGCCGATCCCTGCCCGGTCCTGCGCAGCCTGCCGTGTCCGCTGGCCGATCGGGCCGACATCCTCGTCTACGATGCCTGGGCCGGCGGCAGCAGCGACGGGGGGCGGCGGCTGATCGCCGACGTGCGCGAGACGTATCCCGACCTGCCGGTCGTCCTCACCTCGGTCGATCAGCAGCTCGACTGGGTCGAGGTCGAGGGGACCCATCGCGTCACCCCGATCGTCGGCCCGCTCGACGAGCAGCGGCTCCTGAGTGCCGTCGAGGTCGCCCTCGCCGACCAGGGGATGGCGGTCTGAGGGCTCCGGCGGGCGTCCAGGTCCGCGACTGACAGGTTCGTCGGTCGGCCAGGGCGCCGGGTCGCGACCGAGCGCCGGACAGCAGCATCGGGCCGCGACCGACCGACGCGGACCGCCCTACGTGGTGCGGGGGAAGCCGAGGTTCAGACCGCGCAGGCTCGGGTCGGGCCAGCGGCTCGTCACCTCCTTGAGCTTGGTGAAGAAGCGGACACCGTCCTGGCCCCGCATCTTCAGGGCACCGAAGGCCGAGTCGCGGTCGCCGCCGAACGAGAAGTGGCCGTACGGGACGGGGATCGGGACGTTGATCCCGATCATCGGCGTCTGGCACTCCATCTGGTAGCGCCGGGCGGCGCCCCCGTCGTTGGTGAAGATCGCGGTGCCGTTCGCGTAGTGGTGGCTGTTGACGAGCCGGAGCGCCTCGTCGTACGTGGCGACCCGGACGACCGTCAGGACCGGGCCGAAGATCTCCTCGCGGTAGATCTCCATCTCCGGGGTGACGTGATCGAAGAGCGTGACGCCCAGGTAGAACCCGTCGGGGTACTCCGGGTGGCGGAATGGGCGCCCGTCGTGGACGAGCGTCGCCCCCTCGGCGACCCCCTTCTCGATCCAGCGGATGATGCTCGCCCGGTGTTCCGACGCGTAGATCGGGCCCATGTCGACGCCCGGCTCCATGCCCGGGCCGACCTTCAGGCGACCGATCCGCTCGACGATCAGCTGGATCAGCCGATCGCCGGCCTCGCCGACCGCGACGACCGTCGCGATCGCCATGCAGCGCTCGCCGGCGGAGCCGAAGCCGGCGCTCACCGCCGAGTCGGCGGCGAGTTCCATGTCCGCGTCGGGCAGGACGACCATGTGGTTCTTGGCGCCGGTGTACGCGCCGACGCGCTTGCCGTTCTTCGTCCCCGTCTCGTACACGTGCCGGCCGACGGCCGTCGAGCCGACGAACTGGAGGGCAGCGATGTCCGGGTGCTCGAGGATCGCCTCGACCGCCTCGCGCCCGCCGTAGACGACGTTGAAGATCCCGTCCGGCAGGCCGGCCTCCTTCCAGAGCTCGGCCTGGAGCCGGGTGGCACCGGGCGTGTGGGAGGACGGCTTCCAGACGACGGCGTTGCCGGTGGCGACCGCGATCGGGTAGATCCACATCGGGACCATGGCCGGGAAGTTGAAGGGCGTGATCGCGGCCACGACACCGAGCGGCTGGCGGATCGTGTAGGCGTCGACGTTCGTCGAGACGTTCGGGGTGATCATGCCGCCCATGAGGGCCGGCACGCTGCAGGCGAAGTCGATCGTCTCGAGACCGCGCAGGACCTCACCGAGGGCGTCCGGATACGTCTTGCCGTGATCGCGGGTGATCAGCCTGGCCATCTCCTCGCGATGCCGGTAGACGAGCTCCCGGAAGGCGAACATCACGTTCTCGCGGGCCATGAGCGAGGCGTCGCGCCAGGCCGGGAAGGCCACCTTCGCAGCCTGGACAGCCCGATCGACCTCCGTGGTGCCGCCCCGGGCGACCTTCGCGATCACGTGGCCGATGGCGGGGTTGAAGACGTCCTGGGTCTGGGCCGGGAGCTCGGCGAGGGAAGCCCCGCCGATCCAGTGGTTGATCGTCTCGATCGGCTCGGGCGCTGCCAGCCCGCGCTCCTCGACGAGAACGTCCTGCGTCACGGTCGATCACCTCCTGCAGCACGCGACACCCGGCGCTCGCCCGGGCCGTCCGGCGTCGGGTCGGTTCTAGCGGTTCGGGAACGGGCGTGACGAGTGCCGAGCGGACCGTTTTCGGGCCTGGTGAGCCCTGCCGGCGGCGGTCGCGGAGCGTCAGGCAGCCGAAGCGGCGGACGCCTGCTTGCGGAGCCAGGCGACGACATCGCCCACGACCGACTCGCCCTCGGGCTCGTTGTGAACCTCGTGGCGGAGCCCGGCGTAGAGGCGACGCGTGACGTTCGGGAACGCGGCGTAGCGCTCGCTCGACGCTGCCGGCACGACCCGGTCGTCGCTGCCGTGGATGACGAG
>JAJYXX010000086.1 GCA_021801545.1 Chloroflexota bacterium
GGCCGGCGTCCGGCGTGCCCACTCCTCGAACGTCGCGGCCTCGGGAAGCCGGTAGAAGGTACTGTTCGACTCGACCGTCGCGAAGGCGGCCGCGTAGTACTCGAGCCACGCCTGCTGGGGCAGCGCGAACGGGTAGAACCGGCCGCGCCAGTCGCGGTACTGCCAACCTGACGTCCCGACGAGAACGGGCATCGTCGTCTACTCCGGGGCACCGCTCCGTCGACGGTGAGGCGCTGCCGGGCGGAACGGAACGATGATCGCACGACCGGGGCGTCAGACGCCCCGAATCAGGTGGTCGCCGGCCCGATGAGCGTCCGGCCGGCGAGGGCCGTGCATGCTGCCCGGACTGCCCGATGACCATCGGCGAGCTGCGGGCGGACGGTCGTCGAGTTGACGAGCCCGGCCCGGGCGGGGCATCCTGACCGGCGGCGACGCGTGCCCATCGTCAGCCTCGTCGATCCGAGCCGTCACGCCATGGGAGCGAGCCGCATGCCCAGACGCCCCCGCCGCCCGACGCTCCGGGTGCTCGCCGTCAGCGTCCTCCTCGCCCTCGGCCAGCTCGTGCCCGGCGGTCACGTCGCGGCCCAGGGGATGCTCGCTCCGCTCACCGCCGACCAGCTGAGCCACCGGCTCGCCCGCGAGGTCTTCGGGTACCTGCCGTACTGGGAGCTCGACTCTGGGACCGACGCCTACCTGCGCTACGACCTCCTCTCGACGATCGCCTTCTTCGGGATCGGGATCCGGTCGGATGGCTCGCTCGACACGACGACGTCGGGCTACCGCGCCTACCTGAGCGACCTGGCGAGCTCGATCATCGAGAAGGCACACGCGGCGGGGGTCCGGACGATCATCACCTTCCAGTCGTTCGGGACGACGAGGAACGCGGCGTTCTTCTCGAACCCGGCCGCCCAGGCGACGTTCGTCCAGCAGGCGGTCGCGCTGATGAGCCTGCGTGGCGCCGACGGTGCGAACCTCGACATCGAGGGCCTCGAGAGCACGTACTTCCCGGCCTTCGGGGCGCTCACCGGGGCGCTCCGACAGGCGGCCCTGGCGGTCAACCCGAACGCCGAGATCAGCGTGGCGACGAACGCGAACACGTCCGGTGCCCGGATGGCCGCGGTCGCGATCGCGAACGGAGCCGATCGGGCGTTCCTCATGGGCTACAACTACCGGGGCGTGAGCAGCAGCCCGGTCGGCTCGATCGACCCGCTCGTCCGGGCCGACGGCGGCCTCAGCCTCTCGAAAAGTCTCGACCTCTACGCCTCGTACGGTGTGCCGCTCGAGCGCGTCCTGCTCGGGCTCCCCTACTACGGGCGGACCTGGCCGACGGGGAGCGCGGACCTGCGCGCGGCCCGTCAGACTGACACGGCGACGTACGGCGGCTCGACGATCTTCTACCCCTCGACGCTCCCCGCGTCGGCGGCCGGCGCCACGTTCGACTACGACTCCCTCGAGCAGGCGGCACGCCTGGTCCGCTATGACCCCGTCAAGGCGACCTGGGTCCAGAGCTACTACAACGACCCGCTGACGCTGGCCGCGAAGATCGCCCTGACGAACACCAGGAACCTGGCCGGGACGGGGATCTGGGCGCTCGGCTACGATCGCGGTCAGCCGGGCTACTGGGACGCGATTGCGAACGCGTACGGCGCCCCGACGGTCACCTCGGTCACAATCGCTGCGGCGCCGGCGGACCTGGGGCAGGTGCCGCCGCCGGACACGACCCCGAGCCCGAGCCCGACCCCGAGCCCGACGCTGGCGCCCGGGCAGACGCCTCCGCCGGACACGACCCCGAGCCCGAGCCCGGACCCGACCGCGAGCCCGGCTCCGCCGATCGTGCCCTCGATCACACCGCTCCCGGGCGTCACGAACTCGACCTCGGTAACGATCGCCACGACCTGGCTCGACGGCGCCGCGCCGACCTCCGACATCCGCCTCTCGAACGACGGGATCACCTGGTCCGGCTGGCAGCCCCTCAGCCCGCTCGTCCCCTGGTCGCTCGTCGCGGGCGGCCCCGACGGTGTCCGGACCGTCTCGGTGCAGCTTCGCGGCGCCAGCGGAGCGCTCTCGCGGGTCGCCACCGGCAGCGTCGTCCTCGACTCGACGCCACCGGTCACCACGGCCCCGGCCGCGATCCCGCCCCTCCGGGCGGTGACGGCCCCCACGAGCCTCCCGGTCCGCGTGGCCTGGAGCGCCACCGATGCGACGGCCGGTGTCGCCGCCTTCGGACTCGAGGTGAGCACGGACGGCGGCAGCTATGCGCCGGTGCCGCTCGCCTCCCGGACCGCGGCCTCGGCCGTCCTGCGACTCGCCTTCGGCCATGCGTACCGCTTCCGGGTCACGCCGGTCGATCTCGCCGGCAACGTCGGAGCGCCGGTCGAGGGACCGACGACGACGATCGCCCCGGTCCAGGACGCCTCGCGGGCGATCGGCTACTCGGCCGGCTGGCGACGCGTCACGTCCCCGGCCGCTTCCGGCGGGACGACGACGTACGCGACCGCGAAGGGCGCGAGCGCAACATTCCGGTTCACCGGCCGGGGGATCGCGATCCTCGGCGCCCTCGGGCCAACCCGCGGCGCGGCCAGGGTCTTCATCGACGGTGCCGCCGCCGGCTCGCTCGGCGAGTACGCCGCGACCGGCGCCTCTCGCCGGGTCGTCTATGCACGGACGTTCCCGGTGGCCGGCAGCCACACGATCCGCATCCAGGTCGCCGGCACCTCCGGCCACCCACGGATCGACCTCGATGCGTTCCTCGTCCTGCGCTGAGCGGGCGCCCGAGCTGGCATTCGGCCGGTGCGACCGGCACGGCAGACCGTCCCGTGGCCGGGAGGGATGGGCGATCGTCATGGGCCGCTCGGCCCTAGCGGCGTACTGGCTTCGGCGTCGATGATGCACTGGGTCTCGTACCCGGGTGAGAATCATGCTCACGCGACGTAGCCATCCGCATCTGGTCGTCGTCGCCGATCTCGGCGCGACTCGCCTCCGGGTGGCCGCCCTGCTTGGCGGTCGTCTCGGCAAGGTGACGACGTACCGCACGGCCGATCTCGACCCCACCGCCGACGGCGAGCGGCCGGTCAACATCGTGCCGGGCCTGATCGCCGCGCTGCGGGCGGCCGTCCCCGCCGGGGAGCGGATCGATCTCGTGGGGATCGGGGTGGCCGCCCACGTCGACGCGCGCGGCCGGATCTCCGGCCCGCGGCCGTCCGGCCTGCCGGACGGGCCGCACCTGCGCGAGGCCGTCGAGTCCGCCCTCGGGGCGCCGACCCTCGTCGACCGGAGCGCGAGTCTGGCCGCGCTCGGCGAGACTCGCCAAGGGGCCGGGCGGGGCGCCCGCGATGTCGTCCTGCTCCTGCTCGACTCCGAGATCAGCCTCGGCATCGTGAGCGACGGCCGGATCGTGCGGGGTGCTCACGGCGCTGCAGGCACCGCCGGGCGGCTGCTCCTGCCGGCCCACCGCGGCGTCACCGGCCGAGACGCGCAGGCCCGTGTGCCTCGAATCGGCGCCGCGATCACCGACGCTCCGACCGGCTACGTCCGCCTCGACGAGCTCGTCGGGGGTACCGGGCTGGCGGCCATCTTCACCGACGGCACGCGCCCGCTCGAGCTCCGGCCCGAGGTGGCCGACCGGCGCGGGAAGGCCGCTGCACGCCAGGCGATCGAGGGCTGGGCACTGCTGATCGTCGAGCTGGCGGCGCTCATCGATCCCGATGTCGTCGTGCTCAGCGGCGGCCTGATCACGACCGCACCGGGCCTCGCCGAACCGCTCCGCCGACGGGTCGCCGAGCTCCTGCCGAGCGAGGCGGAGATTGCGGCACCGGAGATCCGGCCCGGACGGCTTGGGCCGCGGGCGGCCCTGATCGGCGCCGCGATCGCTGCTCGGCTGGCGCGCAACACCGGGCTGCTCCGGCTCCCGACCGCCGCCTCGGTCCCCGGTTCGGCGGCGACGGGCGGCTGAGCGCCCAGAGCGCGACGTCGCGCCCGAGACTGGACGGCGGACCCGGAGCTCGACCGCCAGACTCGGAACCCCCGCATCGAAGGAGGTTCGTCATGCCCAAGACCGTGCCTGCCCTACCAGGACTCGCCGGGAGCGGCTACCCCTTTTCGCAGGTCGTCGAAGCGAATGGCTTCGTCTTCCTCGCCGGCCAGGTCGGCGAGGCACCGGGCGATCACGGCGCCGTCCCCGGCGGGATCGAGGCGGAGACGACCCAGATGCTCGAGAATGTCGGGCGCCTCCTGCGGGCGGTCGGGCTCGACTACCGCGACGCCGTGAAGGCGACCGTCTACCTGCGCGACTTCGACGACTTCGCGGCGATGAACGGGGTCTACCGGCGCTACTTCCCGACCGAGCCGCCGACGAGGGCGACCGTCGGAGTCACCCGGCTCGCCGCCGACTACCGGGTCGAGATCGAGGTGATCGCCGCCCGCTGAGCGGTCCGGAGGGCGTTCGGCGCCGGGCCATCGGTCCGGTCGGCCGTAGGAGAGATGGGTGATGGCTCGGCCGGACCGAGCTGGGCACCCTCGGGCAAACAGCCGGAGGACCTCATGCCCGTCTCCCCGTCTCGAACGCCCCGCGCCGTGCCTGCCCTCGTCGCCGCGCTGGCGACCGCGCTTCTGCTGGCGAGCAGCCCGCTCGCGGTCCGCGCCGAGGAGACGCCCGCTCCGTCCGCAACCGCCGCACCGACACCGACGCCGAGCGACCCGCCCGCTCCAACGCCCGCCCCAACCCCGACCGACTCGCCGCCCCCGGCGCCGGTCGTCCCGCCCGGACCCGTCTTCATGCCGGGACCGATCCCGGTCGCCGGCACGATCACGCTCTACGGCCGCGGCTACGGCCACGGCGTCGGGATGTCGCAGTGGGGTGCCCGGGGACGAGCGCTCGCCGGCCAGGACGCAGCGACGATCCTCGCCCACTACTACCAGGCGACGACCTTCGCCACGATTGACCCGTCGGCACCGATCCGGGTCCTTCTCGTCTCGAACTTCAGCCCGACGCCCGACCGACCCGCCCGGATCGTCGGGCTGAACGGGCCGTGGACGATCGACGGGCTCGGTGCCCTCTTCCCCCCGGCCGCCGCCCTGACGCTCAGCCCGCGGCCCGGCAGCTGGCAGGCCAGCGTGGCCGCTGCCGACGGAACGGTGCTCTGGTCCGCCCCGGTGACGGGCGATCTCGTGGCTCGCCCGGCCGCCCCGCACACGCTCCTCCAGGTGGCCTTCAAGGCGAGTGCCTCGAACGTCTACCGAGGTGCCGTGCGGCTGATCACGACGAGCCGTGTCACGGCTGTCAACGAGCTCGGCATCGACGAGTACCTGCTCGGCGTCGTGCCGGCCGAGATGTCGTACCGCTGGCCGGCCGAGGCGCTGAAGGCACAGGCGATCGCCGCCCGGACCTACGCACTCCGCCGACTGCGCCCCACCGCGCCATGGGACGTCCACGACGACACCCGCTCCCAGGTCTACCGCGGGGTGCTGGTCGAGCGGCCGTCGGTCACCCGGGCGATCCTTGACACGCGCGGCCAGGTGCTGATGGTCGGGGCGACCGTGGCGAACACGCCGTTCCATTCGGCCGACGGCGGAGCGACGGAGAGCAATGAGTTCGTCTGGACCCGGGCCGACGGGGCGGTGATCGGCAAACCCTCTCCGGAGCTCCGCGGCTCGAGCGACCGGGCGCCGGACGGCACGCCCTACGACGCGGCCTCGCCGTCGGCGAGCTGGCGGACGGCGACCTACTCGATCGAGAGCTTCTCCGCGATCATGGCCGCCAACCCGCGGACAGCGGTCGGGCTCGTGACCGCGATCGCCTTCTCGCGCCCGGGCATCTCCGGCCGCGTCGTGAGCGTGACGCTCTACGGCATGGCCGGCGTGAAGACGGTCTCCGGGACGCTCTTCCAGGCGGTCTTCAACGCGCACCGGCCGCCGCGCCACCCGGCTCTGCGCAGCACGCTGATCGACCTGATGCCGATCCCCTGACGCTGGCGCCCCTGGCCAGCCGCCGGACTCGCCCGCCGCCGGACGCGCCCGGGCATCGCCGGGCTCGCCCGCGAGAGTGCTGGACTCGCTCTATCCCTTGACAGTCTCCAGTCTGTGTGCCAGACTCGCCCGGTGGATGCCCCCCGAGCAGCCGCCGCCGACGCGTCGCTCCCGACGGCCGAAGCACGCCTCCGCGCGGCCGGGCTGCGGGTCACGGCCCAGCGGCTGGCGATCCTGGCCGCGCTCGACGCGACACGCAGCCACCCCCACGTCACCTGGCTCGTCGAGGAGACCCGGCGCCGGCTCGGGGCCGTCTCGACCCAGGCCGTCTACGACGCGCTCGCCAGCCTCACGGCCGCCGGCCTCGTCCGGCGGATCGAGCCGGCCGGCAGCCCGGCCCGCTTCGAAGCACGGACCGGGGACAACCACCACCACGTCGTCTGTCGACGGTGCGGCGCCGCCGCCGACGTCGACTGCGTCGTGGGTGCAGCGCCCTGCCTGGAGCCGTCCGCCAGCGCAGGCTTCGTCATCGACGAGGCGGAGATCACCTTCTGGGGTCTCTGCCCGACCTGTCAGCACGCCACCTGAACAGCGAACGGAGAGCCGAGCCATGACCGATCGACGACCCCCCATCACCACGACCGACGCCGGCATTCCGGCACCGAGCGACGAGTTCTCGCTCTCGGTCGGCCCGAACGGACCGCT
>JAJYXX010000262.1 GCA_021801545.1 Chloroflexota bacterium
GGTAGGTCACCGGATCGGCCTGGGCGAGCCAGGTGGCGAGGGCCGATCCGATGTCGAACGAGATCCGGGCGAAGTTCCCGCGCTCCACGTTCGGGCGATAGCACTCCGCGTCGATTCGCGCATTCCAGTCGCTGAACGGCACGGCCGACGGCTCGGCCAGCATCCGGCCGCTGAACGGGTCGATCCGGAGCGGCTGGTAGAAGTGCCCGTGGACGACGAGCCGGCCCCGCGTCACACGCCCGACCCCGTCACACGCCCGACCCCGTCACACGCCCGACCCCGTCACGGGCCGCGCGCCGGCCTCCTCCTCGGCCGCCCGGTCGCGGCTCGTCGCGACCCGGGCTGTCATCCGGACCGTGCTCCGCTCGCCGGGCGCGAGTCGGAGCGGCCAGCTGAAGAGCATCGCGCTGCCCTGGTAGATCCGCTCGAAGCCGGACTCGGAGTTCGAGATCGTCTCGATCGGCGACCACCAGGCGTCGGCGGCCGGCTCGAGCGCCGTCTCGAGCGCCAGGCCGACGAACGTGTTGCCGGCCGCGACCCGGTCGATCCCCGAGCGCGCGCCGCTCGAATCGTGGACCCTGCGCTCGCCGGCGACCTCGTGGTAGGCGGCCGGGTTACCGCCCCCGCCGAGCATCGTGAGGTTCCACTCCACGCCCAGCAGGGCCGCGATCCACTCGGTCGAGCGGTTCTCGACCGTCACCACCAGCTCGAGGCTCGGGTCCCCGCGCCCCCCGCCGACGAGCAGCTGCTTCTCGACCCGGACCGGCAGCCGGCGACCCTCCTGCCCGATGCTGCCGTCGCGGACGGCAACGAGCCGCTCGGCGGTCAGCTCGGCGACCGTGAACGGCCGGTCGACGAAGTCGCCCCGTTCGACCGCCTCGACCCGGGCGAACGCCTCGGGGGTCGTGGCCGGGTCGAAGAGGTGGACGAGCCCGGAGCGCCGCTCGTGCCAGTCGTAGGTGAGACGCGCCGCGAGCCCGGCCTCCTTGACCGTCACCAGATCGTGGATCGAGGCCGGCCCCGTGTCGACCGCGCTGTCGAGCGGATGCCCACCGTCCCGGTCGGCCGCCTGCCGGGCGAGCTCGGCCTCGTGGCGGATCAGCGTCTGGTGGTACGCCTCGGGACGCCGGCGCATGACCGCGGTCAGGGCATGGCGGACAGCACGGACGTCCCAGTTGCCGATCCCCGCCCCCTCGGAGAGCTTGACCGTGACGACCTGGCCGGGCGTCGCGACGAGCGCCTCGTCGATCCCGTCGAGGTCGACGTCGCGCAGCCAGGCCCCATCGACCGGCCGGCCCTCGGCCCGGGCAAGCCGGTCGGCCGCGTCCTCGGCGGCGATCAGGTGCTCGTGGGTCGCCAGGCGCATGTGGCTGATGTAGATGCCGCCGAACAGGCCGTGCCAGTAGCAGTCGTTCGACTGGCCGCGGTAGAGGTGGTCGAGGGCGTGCTCCCGGGCCGCCCCTTCGGTCATGACGGCCACCTTGTCGGAGACACGGAGCATCTGCTTGTGGAGGTCGTTGATCTCGCGATACTTCACCTGGAAGTTGCGCCAGAAGCCGCCGCGCAGCCAGCGCGCCTCGGGTCGCCCGGTGGCCACCGCCTCGTGAAGGAGCGTGGCGAAGACGAGCGCCTCGTCGGCGGGCAGCGCCCACTCGCCCATCTCGGCATACGAGCCGGTCGGGACGTAGACCCGCCCGATCGGCGGTTCGTGCTCGAGCCACGCCGACGGCGTGACGGTCGTCAGCCAGTCTGCGTTCTTCTCGAGGGCGGTGAAGAAGTGGTCGACCCAGCGCCGCGAGCCCCAGCAGTGCTCCCAGGTGGTGGGCCAGGCGCCGAACTTCTCGCCGTCGTCGCCCATCATCCCCACCCGCGACCCGTCCTCGGTCGCGTGCTCGCGCAGGTAGGCGATGACGTCGGCGACCTCGCCGAAGGGGATCCGGTAGCGGAGACCCTGCTCGGTGCCGAAGACGGTCAGGATGTGGCCCTGGTCGTCGGTCGTGTAGGCGCCCCAGAGGGCGTCCTCGGGGATCGAGGCGGCCCGGAAGTGGGCGTCGTCGAGGATCGTCCAGCGGTAGCCGGCCGAGGCGAGCGAGGTCGGCAGGTCCGGCTCCCAGACCCGCTCGGCGAGCCAGGCGCCGCGCGGTCGCCGGCCGGTGATCCGCTCGATCTCGTCCCCCATCCGGCGCAGCTGGCCGATCCGGTCGCGCTCGGGGAGTGAGGCGAGGACCGGCTCGTAGTAGCCGCCGCCGAGGAGCTCCACCTGGTCGCGCCCGACGAGGGCGCCGAGCCGGTCGAGGAACTCGGGCCGCTCGGCCCGGAGCCACTCGAGCAGGGCGCCGCTGTAGTGGAGCGAGAGCCGGACACCGGGATGGCGTTCGAGCGCCTCGATCATCGGCCGGTAGGCCTGGTCGTAGACCTCGGCGAACACCCAGCCGAAGTTGCCGACCGGCTGGTGGTTGTGGATGGCGAGGGCGAGCGAGATCCTCGGTGGCACGGCGTGTCTTCGTCCTTGTGTTCGTGACCCGGCGTGGTGAGGCGGGCGCCGGATGGGTCGCTTCAGCCCGCCTCGGTGATGATCTGCCGGCGGCGCGCCGCGCCACCCGGATCGGGCACCTCGAGGCCGGCGGCCGGCAGGTAGAGCCGCTCGGCATAGTCGCGCAACATCCGGGTGGTGGAGAACCGCCAGATCGTCGAGGAGATCGAGCGACGCATCGTCTCGATCCAGGCGAGCGGCAGGCCCTGCGGGTCGCGATCGTAGTAGCGGGGCACGATCTCCTGCTCGAGCAGGCGGTAGAGGTCCATCGCGTCGGCCCAGTCCTGGGCGGCCTCGTTGGGGTTCATCTCGCGCCCGCCGATCGCCCAGCCGTTGTCGCCGGTGAACCCCTCCTCCCACCAGCCGTCGAGGACGCTGACGTTGACGACCCCGTTCGCGGCCGCCTTCATCCCGCTCGTCCCCGATGCCTCGAGCGGGCGACGCGGATTGTTCAGCCAGACGTCGACGCCCTGGACGAGAAAGCGGGCGATCCGCATGTCGTAGTCCTCGAGGATGAAGACCCGGCCGCGGAGCTCCGGCGAACGGGAGCGGGTGAAGATCTCCTGGATCACCTGCTGGCCGGGGCGGTCGGCCGGATGGGCCTTGCCGGCGAACACGACCTGGAGCGGTCGGTCGGCGTCCCACAGCAGGCGGGCCAGGCGGGCGATGTCGGTGAAGAGGAGAGCGGCCCGCTTGTAGGTCGCGAAGCGGCGGGCGAAGCCGATCGTCAGGACCTCCGGGTCGAGGACGCTGTCGAGCTCCTCGAGGACCGATGGCGCCTCGCCGTGGCGGGCGAACTGGCTGCGCAGGCGGCCGCGGGCGAAGATCGCGAGCTCGCGCTTCTGGCGCATGTGGGCCGCCCAGAGCTCGGGGGCGGGGATCCGGTCGATCCGTTCCCAGAACCGTCCGCGGTCGGTCGTCTCGTCGAGGTTGTCGAGATCGGCGCCCAGGTAGCGCTCGAGCAGCTCGCGCACCGGGGTGCCGACCCAGCTCGGGGTGTGGATGCCGTTCGTGACGACGAGGATCGGCTTGGAAGCGATCGCCTGCCAGGTCGCGTTCGCGGTGACCGCGTGGAGCCGGCTGACCGCGTTCACCCCGTTCGTCAAACGGAGCGAAAAGGCGGTCATGTCGAACTGGCCGGTGTCGCCGTCGTTGCCCCGTCCCAGCTCGAGGACCCGTTCGACGGGGACGCCGCCGGTGTTCGGTCGCCCGTCGCCGTCGAGCAGCGGACCGGCCACGCGCCGCACGAGGTCGACCTCGAAGCGCTCGTTGCCGGCCGAGACAGGGGTATGGATCGTGAACACGCTGTCGTGCCGGACGCGCGCGAATGCCTCCTCGAGGGGCAGTCCGCCGGCCACGTACTCGCGGGCGCGCTCGGCGAGCAGGAATGCCGAGTGGCCCTCGTTCAGGTGCCAGGCGGCCGGGGCGATACCCAGGGCACGGATCGCGCGGACCCCGCCGACGCCGAGGACGAGCTCCTGGTGGAGGCGCATCTCGCGGCCCCGGACGTAGAGGATGTGGCTGATCGGGCGGTCCGACTCGTCGTTCTCGGGGATGTCCGTCTCGAGCAGGAGGACCGGCACCCGGCCGACCTGGACGCACCAGACCGCGACCTGGAGCGTCCGTCCCGGCAGTTCGACCGGGACGAGAAGCGGCTCACCGTCGACTCCCTGGGCGCGCAGGATCGGCAGGCGCGAGACGTCGTAGTCGGGGTACGCGTGTTCCTGGTGTCCGTCGGCGTCGATCGTCTGGCGGAAGTAGCCCTTGCGGTACAGGAGCCCGACGCCGACGAACGGGAGGGCCATGTCACTGGCGGTCTTCGTGTGGTCGCCGGCGAGGACGCCGAGGCCGCCCGAGTAGATGCCGAGCGACTCGTAGAAGCCGTACTCGGCGCAGAAGTAGGCGATCGGGCCGTCGAGGTCCCGGGCGTGCTGGCGGTGGAACCAGTGGTCCCGTCCGTTCGCGAGGTAGCGGTCGAAGTCGCGGATGACGTCGTAGTACTCGGCCATGAAGGCCGTGCTGCCGAGATGGTCCGACCACTGGATCGAGCCCGAGAGGACCGCGACCGGGTTGCGGTAGCGCGCCCAGGCGGCGCTGTCGACGTAGCTGAACAGGACGCGCGCCTCGGGATGCCACGACCAGTAGAGGTTGTAGGCGAGCCGGCGCAGGCCCTCGAGCTGGGGTGGAAGCCGGAACGACGCGCCGGGCAGGGTTGGGACGCGAACGGCTGGGTCCATGTGTCGAGCATGATAGTCGGTCGGCGGGTCGCGTGAACCGGTTTAGCCATCGGGCGCGCCGGCGGCGGAGCGCTACCATCGTTGCGTGCGCGTCGTGTTCATCGCTGCCGAATGCGAGCCGTGGGCCAAGAGCGGCGGCCTCGGCGACGTCGTCGATGCCCTCGCCCGGGCCCTCTGGCTGGTCGAGGGCGGGCCCGACGAGCCGGTCGAGGTCTTCCTGCCGCGCTATCGCAGCGTGGCCGTCCCGGCCGGCGCATCGGTCGGCCTGATCGTCCGAGTGCCGGACCCGCTGGCGCCCGGCGGGCTGTGGGAGATCCCGATCGTCGAGGTCGCTGGCAACGGCTATCGGCTCCGGCTCGTCGACGCTCCGGCAGCGTTCGACCGACCCGCCTACTACGGCGACGAGACGCATGACTACCCCGACAACGCCTGGCGCTTCGGGCTCTTCTGCCGGGCGGCGCTCGAGACGCTGGCCGTCGAAGGCCGGCCGGTCGACGTCCTGAGCCTCCACGACTGGCACGCTGCGCCGGCCGCGCTCTATCGCGACCGGTTCTACCGTGACGATCCGGTCGTCACTCGGGTCGCGATCGTCCTCACCCTCCACAACCTTGCCTACCACGGCTGGACACCGATCGAGCAGGTCGGCCAGCTGGGGCTCGGTGTCGACGACGCGCTCGCCGCCTGGGACGCGGCCGGGATCGACCTCCTCGGGGCCGCGATCGTCCGGGCCGAGATCGTGAACACGGTGAGCCCGGGCTTCGCCCGCGAGGCGCTCACCCCCGCCTTCGGCATGGGTCTCGACCGGTTCCTTCGTGCCAAGGGAGACCGCTTTCTGGGCATCCTGAACGGCCTCGACACCGACCTCTGGGACCCGGCCCGGGATACGGTGCTGGCCGCCCCGTACTCGCGGGCCGATCGGAGCGGCAAGGCGGCGTGCCGCGCCGACCTCCTCGAACGGGTCGGCTTCGACCCGGACGACCGTGGGCCGGTGCTCGGGGCGATCGGGCGGCTCGACCCCCAGAAGGGCTTCGACCTGATCGCCGGTGCGGCCGAGCGACTGCTGGCGCTCGGTGCCCGCCTCGTCATCCAGGGCAGTGGCGACCACGAGCTTGTCGAGCCGCTGCGGGGGCTGGCGGCTGCGCATCCGGCTCGCGTCGCGCTCATCGACCGGTTCGATCGCGAGATGGCCCGCCGGATCTACGCCGGGGCCGACCTGTTCGTCATGCCCTCCCGCTTCGAGCCGTGCGGCCAGGGCCAGATGATCGCCCTCCGCTACGGGACGCCGCCGATCGTGCGCCGCACCGGCGGCCTGGCCGACACGGTGATCGACGCCGACGAGCAGCCGGGACGAGGGACGGGCTTCGTGTTCGACGAGCCGACGCCCGAGGCGCTCCTGACGGCATGCCGGCGCGCGATCCAATGGCGGCGCGCCGGCGGCGAGTCCTGGCAGGCGCTGCTCGACCGCGGGATGGCCCTCGACTTCGACTGGCGCTCGTCGTCGGCGCCGCGCTACCTCGAGGTGTTCCGGCGCGCGATCGAGCTGCGGCGGGCTGACCTGGCGTCGGGCTGACGGTCGGTCGGGCGGCGCCGGTGGGTCAGCGACGGGGCGGCTGCGGGCGGCCGGGGCCGAGTGCGCGGAGGAGGGCGAGCACCGTCGCCTCGGGGTGCGTCCGCTGCGGCGAGTGAGGAGCGCCGGCGATCGTGAGGAGCTGGTTCTCACCGACGCGCCGGGTGACGGCCGGGAGCCAGGCATCGGGGAGCAGGCCGCCCTGGTCGGGCTCGCCCCGCACGACCCAGATCGGGACGCCGGCCGCAGCCGGATGGGCGAGCGCCCCGAGCCCGGCGTCCCAGTCGTTCTCGACGAGGATCGCCAGG
>JAJYXX010000397.1 GCA_021801545.1 Chloroflexota bacterium
TCCTGCCGGGGACGCTCCTGATCGCCCGGATCGGTCGGGGCCGGGCCGCCGTGATGGTCGCCGCCCTGTCGATCGGGCTCGCCCTGCCGACGCTCATCCTGGGTGGGAGGTAGCCCGGATGAACCCGGTGACGACGATCCCGCCGGTCCCGGCCGGCGTCGAGGCGTTCGACGCGCGCGGCGTCCTTCGATCTGCGCTCGAGGCGCTCGGGCGCGACCGGCTGGCGCTGTCGGCGTCGTTCGGACCGGAGGACATCGTGCTCATCGACCTGCTCGTCGAGCTCGAGCCGCGGCCGCGGGTCTTCACCCTCGATACCGGGCGCCTGCCCCAGGAGACGTACGACCTCATGGAGGCCGTCCGGGGACGCTTCGGGATCGAGGTCGAGGTCTTCGTCCCCGACGCGGCGGCCGTCGAGGCGATGGTCCGGGCGAAGGGCCCGAACCTGTTCTACGACTCGATCGAGAACCGGCTGGAGTGCTGCGACGTCCGCAAGGTCGCACCGCTTCGACGAGCGCTGGCGACGGTCGACGGCTGGATCACCGGGCTGCGCCGCGACCAGACACCGACGCGCGCCGCGACGCCGAAGATCGGGCCGGACCTCGAGCACGGGATGATCTGGAAGGTCGCGCCGCTCGCCGACTGGACCGAGGCCCAGGTCTGGGCCCACATCCGCGAGCGCGATCTCCCGTACAACGCGCTCCACGATCGGGGCTATCCATCGATCGGGTGTGCCCCGTGCACGCGGGCGGTCGCCGCCGGCGACGATCCGCGCTCGGGCCGCTGGTGGTGGGAGTCGGGCGACAGCCGCGAGTGCGGGATCCACGTGGCGTCGGCCGGTGTGCTCCATCGTCCGACCGGGGAGGGCACCCGATGAGCGCCACGGCGACGACGGCCGCGACACCGACGGCCGCGGCACCGACGGCCTTCGGGTTTCCGGTCTTCCTCGAGGTCCGCGGCCGGACCGCGTTCGTCGCGGGCGGCGGCGGCGAGGCGGCGCACAAGGCGTCGGCCCTGGCCGAGCTCGGGGCGCAGGTCCGGGTCTGGGCCGCCGAACACCGCGCGACCGGCCGGCTCACCGGCGCTGCCGGGATCGAGCTCGTCGACGGCCCGTACCGGCCGGAGCTGCTCGACGGCGCGCTGCTGGCCGTCGTCTTCACCGGCGATCGGGCGCTCAACCGGCGCATCGCGGCCGATGCCCGCTCCCGGCACGTCCTGGTCAACGTCGTCGATGACGTCTCGTCGTGCGACTGGAGCGCCCCGGCGATCCTTCGCCGCGGCGGCCTGACCGTCGCCGTCGCCAGCGCCGGGATCGCGCCGGCCCTGGCCGTCCGATTGCGCGACCGGTTCGCCGAGGAGGTCGGGCCGGAGTTCGCGGACCTCGTCGAGCAGTTCGGCGAGCTCCGGCCGCGGATCGTGGCCAGCGGCCGCTCGTTCGCCGATCGGCGGGCACTGTGGTACGCGCTCGTCGACGGTCCGGCGCTCGACCACCTGCGGGCCGGTCGACCGGCCGCGGCGCGCGAAGTGCTCGAAGCCCAGCTCGACGCCTGGCTGGAGGCGGGTGGATGACCGGCGTCGTCCATCTCGTCGGCGCGGGACCCGGGGATCCGGAGCTGATCACCGTCCGGGGCGCGCGCCTCCTGGCCGCCGCCGACGCGGTCGTCCATGACCGGCTCGTCAGCCCGGAGTTGCTGGCGTTCGCCCGGCCGGGCACCCTCCGGATCGACGCCGGCAAGATCGGCTACGGGCGGAGCGTGCCCCAGGCGATGACCTCGGAGCTGCTCGTCCGGCTGGCTCGCGCCGGGCTGACCGTCGTCCGGCTCAAGGGCGGCGATCCGTTCGTCTTCGGTCGCGGCGGGGAGGAGGCGCTCGCCCTCCGGGCGGCCGGGGTGCCGTTCACGATCGTGCCGGGAGTCACGTCCGGGACCGCCGGGCCGGCGTACGCCGGGATCCCGGTGACCCACCGCGGCCGATCGCGCAGCGTCGCGTTCGTCACCGGCTCGAGCGCGCGAGCCGATCCGGTCGACTTCGCCGCCCTTGCCGCGATCGACACACTCGTCGTGTACATGGCCGGGCGGACCGCGCGCGACGTCGCGGCAGGCCTGCTCAACGCCGGCCGGCCGACGGACACGCCGGTGGCGGTCGTCGTCGACGCGACGCTGCCGAGCCAGGAGGTCCGCCTGACCGACCTGGCGGCGATCGCCGCGTCCGGCGTGCCGGGGATCGACGGCCGGCCGGCGCTCCTCGTCGTCGGCGAGGTCGTCGCGCTGGCCATGGAGCTCGCCTGGTTCGTTGGCTCGGGGCCGGCCGCAGGGACCGAGCCACGCCACGCCGCCGCCCGCCCGCCCCGCCGCGGTCGGCGTCGCCCCGGCCGGGAGACGCCCGTTCGCCTGGAAGAGGCCGTCCGATGAGCGCCGCCTCGCCGGCAGCGATCACCCGGCGCCACGTGGTGGACCACCTGACGGCCCTCGAATCCGAGGGGATCCACATCTTCCGCGAGGCCGCCGCGGTCTTCGAGCGCCCGGCGCTCCTGTTCTCCGGCGGGAAGGACTCGATCGTCCTGCTCCGGCTCGCCGAGAAGGCGTTCCGGCCGGCCCGCTTCCCGTTCCCGATCCTCCACGTCGACACCGGCCACAACTTCCCGGAGGCCCTCGCGTTCCGCGACCGCCGGGTGGCCGAGCTCGGCGAGGAGCTGATCGTGGCCAGCGTCCAGGAGTCGATCGACCGCGGGCGCGTCCGCGAGGAACCCGGCCACGACCCGTCGCGCAACCGGCTCCAGACGGTGACCCTCCTGGATGCCGTCGTCGAGCACGGCTTCGACGCGCTGTTCGGCGGCGGCCGACGGGACGAGGAGAAGGCGCGGGCGAAGGAGCGGATCTTCAGCCACCGTGACGCGTTCGGGCAGTGGGACCCGCGCAACCAGCGGCCCGAGCTGTGGAGCCTCTACAACGGACGGATCCGGAAGGGCGAGCAGATGCGCGTCTTCCCGATCAGCAACTGGACCGAGCTCGACGTCTGGCAGTACATCGCCGCCGAGCGGCTGGAGGTCCCGTCGATCTACTTCGCCCACCGACGCGAGGTCGTCAAGCGCGACGGGATGTGGCTCGCGGTGGGGGACCACGTCCATCCGCGGGACGACGAGGAGGTCGCCACGCGGACGGTCCGCTACCGGACCGTCGGCGACATGAGCTGCACCGGCGCGGTCGACTCTCGGGCGCGAACGCTCGACGAGGTGATCGCCGAGGTCGCCGCCGCTCGGATCACGGAGCGCGGCGCGACCCGGGCCGACGACGCCTTCAGCGAGGCGGCGATGGAAGACCGCAAGCGCGAGGGGTACTTCTGATCCGATGGACAACCGGAAGACGGACGATCGGGCGCCCACGCCCGGTCGCCTCCTGCCAGCGTCCGAGATGCTCCGGTTCTCGACGGCCGGCTCGGTCGACGACGGCAAGAGCACGCTCATCGGGCGGCTCCTCCACGACTCGAAGGGGATCTTCGAGGACCAGCTCGTCGCCCTCGAGCGGGCGAGCCGCCGGCGGGGCACGGCCGGGATCGATCTCGCCCTCCTGACCGACGGGCTGCGGGCCGAACGCGAGCAGGGGATCACGATCGACGTCGCCTACCGCTACTTCGCGACGCCGCGCCGGAAGTTCATCATCGCCGACACGCCCGGGCATCTTCAGTACACCCGGAACATGGTGACCGGCGCCTCGACCGCGGACCTCTCGATCGTCCTCGTCGACGCCCGGCAGGGCATGCTCGAGCAGACCCGCCGGCACATCGTGATCGCCGCCCTGCTCCGCGTGCCCCACCTCGTCGCGGCGATCAACAAGATGGATCTCGTCGGGTACGACGAGATCGTCTTCCGGGCGATCGCGAGCGAGGTGTCAGCCTTCGCCGGGAAGCTCGGGTTGGGCGAGGTGACGTGCATCCCGATCTCGGCCGTCCACGGGGCGAACGTCGTCGAGCCCTCGTCCGAGATGCCCTGGTATGCCGGTCCGCCACTCCTCGAGCATCTCGAGTCCGTCGAGCTCGAGTCTGCCCACGATCTCCGCCACGTCCGGTTCCCGGTCCAGTGGGTGATCCGAGCGGCGGCCGCCGCGGACCGCGACGAACGGTCCTACGCGGGCCGGGTCGAGGGCGGCATCCTTCGCCCGGGCGATCCGGTCGTCGCGCTGCCGTCCGGCATCGCCACGACGATCCGGGCGATCGAGACGTACGACGGGCCGATCGCCGAGGCGTTCCCGCCACTGTCGGTCGCGGTTCGTCTCGCTGACGATGTCGACCTCGGTCGGGGGATGATGCTCGTCGCGCCCGATGACGCCCCGCGCGCGCGACGAGAGCTCGACGCCCTCGCCTGCTGGCTCGACGAGACGCCGTTCGCGCCAGGTCGGCGCTACTGGCTCGCCCACACGACCCGCCACGTCCGGGCCGTCGCGATCGAGGTCGTCCACCGCCTGAACATCAACACGCTCGAGCGCGATCCGACCGCGGGCTCGCTCGGGCCGAACGACGTGGGTCGGGTCCGGCTCGCGCTCGCCGAGCCGATCTTCGGCGATCCCTACCGGATCAATCGCTCGACGGGTTCGGCGATCCTCATCGACGAGGCGACGAACGCGACGGCCGGCGCGATCCTGCTGCTCGAGGACGGCGAGGTGTGGCCGTGACCGGGACTGCCAGCGGGCGAACGTCCTCGCTCGCGAGATCGGCGCCAGGGCCCGAACCCTCGCCGACGTCATTCCCGGGCTGTCCGGCGCCGGCGGTCGTCTCGCGGCTCCTCGTCGGCATGGCGCTCGGCCGGTGGCTCGGCGGGCAGATCGGCGCCCGCTCGCCCGTCCTCGCCCAGTTCTCCTGGTCGCCCTCGGCCTGTCAGCCGCGGGCTTCGCCCTGTTCTGGTCGTCGGGACACCCGCACTCACCGGGGTTGGGCTGGTCGTCATGGGACGCTGAATGACATGCCAGTTGACATGACACAACGCGGCCCGTACGCTTCGCTCGTGCTGATGACAGACCGATCACGCGGCAACCCGCGTCCCGCGGCGGCGGTGCAGAAGGGGGACTCGCTCTCTGCCGCGGCCCGACGCGAGCGGCTCCTGGCGGTACTCGAGACGGCCGACGCGCCGGTCGCCGGCGACGCCCTCGCTGAGCGGTTCGGGGTCAGTCGGCAGGCGATCGTCCACGACGTCGCGATCCTCCGAGCGGCCGGTGCGCCGATCGTCGCGACCGTCCGCGGCTACCTCCTTACGACCGTCGCCGGGCGACTCCCGCATCGTGCGGTCGTGGCGGTCCGACACGGTCCGGAGGAGGCCGAAGCCGAGCTCATGGCCCTCGTCGATCTCGGATGCCGGGTCGTCGACGTCGTCGTCGAGCACCAAGTATACGGCGAGCTGCGGGCAGAGCTCCACCTCGCGTCGCCGGCCGATGTCCGCGTCTGGGCGGACGCCACCCGCCGATCGGGAGCGCACTTGCTCTCGGAGCTCACCGGGGGCATCCACCTCCACACGCTCGAGGCCGCGACCGACGCGCTGCTCGAGCGCGCCCGGGCGGTCCTCGCGGAACGCGGCTACCTGCTCGACGATCGCTGATCGCCGGCCTCGCCGGCGGCACATCCCATCCCACTCCTGGAGGATCCGATGACGTTGACACTCCATCGCCCCACGGACGCGCCGCTCGGCCCCACGCTTGCCGATCGCCTCGTCCCGGCCGCCGCAACCGCCCGGCTCGGATCGACGGCGCGCGACGTCGCGCTCGTTGTCGCGGGGACGCTCCTCATCGCGCTGTCGGCGACGGTGAGCATCCATCTGCCGAACAACCCGGTCCCGATCACCGGCCAGACGTTCGGCGTGCTCCTCGTCGCGGGCGCGCTCGGGCTCCGCCGGGGGATCGCGGCGACGGGCCTGTACGTGCTCATCGGGGTCATCGGCCTGCCGGCGTTCGCCGAGGGGAAGGCCGGGCTCGGGGTCATTGCCTCGGTCAGCGACGGCCGGCTCGTCCTCGGCGCGACCGGCGGCTATCTCGTCGGCTTCGTCCTCGCAGGCGCGCTTGTCGGGCGGCTCGCCGAGCGCCGCTGGGACCGCCGCGTTCCGGGCGCCCTTGCGGCGCTGATTCTCGGCAACGTCGTGATCTACCTCGTCGGACTCCCGTGGCTCGCGGCCGCCACGGGGTTCTCGGCCAGCGAGGCGATCGCGAAGGGACTGGTGCCGTTCGTCCTCGGGGACGCGCTGAAGATCCTGCTCGCCGGCGCGGCGCTGCCGGCGGCCTGGTGGATCGTCGGGAGGGAGCGCTGAAGACGGACGAACCTGTTGATCTCGCGGTCGTCGGTGGCGGCATCGCCGGGCTGACGGCCGCGCTGACGGCGGCCGCGGAAGGCGCGCGCGTCCTCGTCCTCTCGAAGGGGCCGCTCGACGCGTCCGCGAGCTACCTGGCCCAGGGCGGCGTGGCGGCGGCGATCGGGCCCGACGACTCCCCCGAGCTGCACCGTCGCGACACGCTCGCGGCGGGACGTGGACTGTGTCGAGAGCGGGCCGTGGCGGTGCTGACCGAGGAGGCGCCGGAGCGGATCGCGGACCTCCGCGCCCTCGGCGTCCCGTTCGACGACCGACCGGGATTGGAGGGCGGACACGCGCGCCGGCGCG
>JAJYXX010000028.1 GCA_021801545.1 Chloroflexota bacterium
AGTGACGATCCGGACGGATCCGGCGCGCGATCGGCCAGACGGATGATGATCGTCGACGCGAACGTCCTCATCTACGCGGTCAACGAGGACGCGCCTCATCACCGGGTCGCCCGGAAGTGGCTCGACGATGCGCTCGCGGGCACCGAACCGGTCGGCTTGTCGTGGACCGTGTTGCTGGCCTTCCTCCGGCTCACGACACGGCCGGGCCTCTTCCCGCGCCCGCTCACCGTGGAGGAGGCGGCCGGCGTCGTCGAATCCTGGCTCGAACGGTCGGCCGCGGTGACCGTCGAGCCGACCACCCGACATCTGTCGATCCTGCGCGGGCTGCTGGGCGGGCTCGGGACAGGGGCGAACCTCGTCGGGGACGCGCACCTGGCCGCGCTCGCGCTCGAGCACGGGGCGGAGATCGTCTCCTATGACGCCGACTTCGGTCGGTTCGAGGGGGTCCGCTCACGCCGGCCGGACGAACCCTGATCGGGAGCGGGTATGCCGGGGCTGCCCGCCCGGTGAGGGCGCGCAGCCGCTCAGGGCGCCGGCCCGCCCGGTGAGGGCGCCATCTCGCCGAGGAGCGCCACGGCGGCGCCCGAGCGGAGTGCGACCTCGAACAACCGTCGGCCGGCGGTGATCAGCGTCCCGCCGGTCCGCCGCGCACAGACGATGTAGCCCGCGTCCGGGACGCGCAGCCCCAGCTCGAGCGCGGTCTCGACCGCCGCCGTGGCGAAGTCGTGCGGTTCGATCGTGTCCAGGCCAAACGCCTCGAGCGAGCGCACGAGCGGCCCGATCGTCGATCGCTCGAGGCGACCGACCTGGGCGGCCACGACGAGCGCCGAGGCGACCTCGATCGGGAAGTGCGGTGGCTGGCGAGGTTCGAGCCGACCGGCCTGGATCCGATCGCGCACGACCAGGGCCGACTCCCGATCCGGCTCGTCGACGAGCAGCCAGCGGAAGCACGACGCTGGCATCGACGACCACGCTCATCGCGCCCGCAGACGACGGCCCGGTCTCACGGCGCCCGGCCTCTCGGTGTCCGGCCCTCCCGCTCGCTCGCCGCCCGGCAGGCGCGGCACGCCGCCGGCCCCGAACTCCTCGCGGCCGGCGTCGAGGATCGCGTCCGCCGTGTCCGACGGGCCGGAGGGCGGCCGGCCCTCGATCCCGGACACCGCGCCCGCCGACGACGGCAGCGGCGCGTCACGATACGCGTCCACCGGGATGCGAACCGACCGCCCGACACGAGTGGCACGGAGCCGGCCGTCGGCGATCAAGCGCCGTACCGTGCGCAGGCTGACACCGAGCTCCAGGGCCACCTCCGCCGCAGTTCGGTACGGCCGATCGCTCATGGCGCCATGATGTCTCTGATGCCATGCGCGTCAATGACGCGTCACTGGCGGGCCGCACTGGCATGTCATGGCATCACCCATCGCCCGTCACCGGGAACTCAGCCAGCCTGTTGATGAGCATCACGTCCGCCGCAGGACCCGGTCGCCACTCCAGATGTTGCGGGAGGAGAAGGCCGGGGGCGTCGTTTCGTGGAGCCAGTCCCGGATCCGCCCCGTACCCTCGTAGAGGTACCACGGCTCATCAAGGCGGAAGACAGGCTCCCGCGTCCACGCGGGAGCGACGAGCCCGTCGCGGGCCCACAGTGCCTCGACCGATGCGGCCAGCAGAGCAGCCCATCGGCGCTGTTCCTGGTTGGCGAACGGAGGACGTCGCGCAGCGAGTTCGACCCTTGACTCTGGCAGGTACGTCCAGTCCTCGAGGAAGTCCCGGAAGGCGATCCATGGATCAACGCCGGCTGCGATCCTGGCCATCGTATCGACCGTTGTCTGGGGAAGGTAGGCGATCGTCATTCGAACAGGCTCTCCAGGAGAATCTGAACGTCGCGTGGCAGCTCCCCGGGCGAGTAGCGACGAACGATGTCGTACGCCTGATGCTCGTTCCTCAACCCCAACGCTTTCGCGATAGCGCGCAGGTCCCGCTGGTCGATCGGGTCACCCGCCCACGCTTTCATGTAGAAGAGATAGTCGAGTCGAACCATACGGACGCGCAATCCCCGCACCTCGAAGAAGTCGACCGTCGGGGCATCTGGTGCGACGAACGCGCGGACATGGTCATTGAGCCAGATGGCCGGCAGACCATGGGCGTTCGCGACCTCACGCGCCGCCTCTCTGATCGCCTCGGTCTCCTTCGAGAACACCGCGTCGATGTCGCTGGAGCCTCCGCGGGTATGCAGCGCCATCACCATGACGGCCCCTCCTGCGAGAACGATCTCGCCGGTGAGACCACGCGCCGCGAGACGAGCGCCAACCTCGGTCAGGTACTGGCGCATCTGTTCGCTGGTCATTTCGGGGCGCGGCTGTCGCACCGGTTGAACCTCTCGTTGGCCGGCGAGTTCCTGCTCGGCCGGAATATCGTCCTGCGATTCGCATATCGCCTCCATCGCCACAGGACGTTACGCCGTGAGACGTTCGGGGTCAAAATCCGTCTTCAATGGCCCCTGAGCGTCGCGCCATGCACCAAGCGCCCTGACCTGGACGACGAGACGCTCCGGTCAGCGGCTCAGGGCGACCCACGGAGTGCCGCGCTGAGCATGTGACGCGATCTTCCGACAGCAGGTGATCGGCCTCTTTGGTGTCCCGTTGGTGTCCCGGCTCTACAAGCCGCCAATCTCCCCGCGTCCGCCGCCGACCTGACCCTCCGCACCACAATCGACCGCCACTCGATCGTGGCCCGCCTCGCCGTCCTGACGGCGAGGCGAGGACCGCGCTTCGGTACGCCCTCGCTCGAAGTTCGTGTTGGCGGCTCCGACGCTCTCCGTAGCTACCTCGACGCCGCTCCCGGCATGTCATGGCATCACTCTTCTCGGCGCTCAGCGGACGCTGTAGCGCTCGATCGGAGTCAGGACGCTGTTCGCGTTGTAGAGCGTCGGGTTCGCCATCGCGCGGACATACCACTCGCCGGCGGCCTGGAACGTCCAGGTCGTGCGGGCGATACCGAACGAGCCGGCCGTGACGACACGCGTCGCGACCCGGGTCCAGACGCCGCCGATCTGGCGATAGAAGAAGAACGTGACCGTCGGCGTGGGCAGGTCCGCCCGGGCCGGCCGGACGGTGGTCGCGAAGGTAACCGCCGTGCCGCGCCGGATGACCGTGACCGCACCGGCGCTGGTCGGCCGAAGGAACGCGGTCTGACGGACGACCACACGGGCCGTCGTGCTGGTAGCTCCGGCGAGGTCCGCCGATCCGGCGAACAGGGCGCGGTAGTAGAGATTGCTGGCCGGTCGATAGACAAGCGACGCATGGCCCGCGGAGTCCGTCACGAGGGTCGCGATCGTCGACCAGGTGAGCCCGTCCCGAAGCGCCTGGAGCGAGATCGTCCGGCCGGCTCCCGAGCCGCCCTTCGGACGGAAGTCGATCGCGAGTGTGACGCTCTTGCCCCACGTGATGCTGGCCGCCGACGGGATGACGGTGAACACGCCTGGAGCGACCGAGAAGGGCGCCGAGGTCGCGCCGGCGAGGTGGGCGGACACGGCCGTGAGGACGTAGCCCGAGCCGGGCCGATCGATCGTGCACCCGGTGAAGTCGACGAATCCGTCAATCGCCTACTGCGTCAGGCCACCGTCGCAGCTGAGGATCGCGCCGGTCGTCCCCGTGCCCGGCTTGATGGAGAGGGTGACGCGGGTGCCCTGGTCGTGGCTCGCCGCGTAGGTCGCACCGGCCCGGATCAAGATGACCGGTGCGCTGGGGAACGGCTCACCGGCCGTGGCGCTGGTCGGCTGCCGGTTGAAGATCAGACGGTCGGCGACGTCGAAGGGGGCGCTGGTCGCGCTGAGGAGCCCCGGTGTGCTCGCGATGACGGCGTACCCGACGCCGACCCTGTCGACGGCGCAACCCGAGAACGTGGCGACGGCGCTCGCGGTGCTTCGCGACAGACCGCCCGAGCAGGCCAGCGTCCCCACGCCCGAATTCCCGCCGAGGGTGAGCGTGATGAGCCTCGGCGATGCGTTCGGAATCGTGATGCCGTTGGCATCCTGGATGGCGACAACCGGCTGAACGGCAAGGGCCAACGTGGGCGTGCCGCGCGCCGGCTGGACGACGAACCCAAGCCTGGCAGGCATCGGGCTGGCCACGCCGAACGTGGCGCTGGTCCCGCTTGCGAGTCCTGCGGACGAGGCGCTGAGGGCGTACCCGACCCCGGCCCGGTCGATCGCGCAGCCGGCGAACGTCGCCACGCCCGCCACGGCAACAACGGTGTTTCCCCCGGTGCAGGTCACCAACGCCCCACCCGCTCCGGTCCCCGCAGCGATCGAGAGCGTGACCGGGGCGGAACTCGTCGCCACGCGCTGGCCGGCCGCATCCTGGACCTCGGCGACCGGCTGCGTGATGAAGGCGAGGCCCTCAACCGCGCCGCCCGGCTGGGTCGTGAAGCCCAGTCTCGCGGGAGGCCCGGTCCGAACGTCAAACGCCGCGCTCAACCCCGTGCCGCCCTGGCTCCAGGTCGCCGCGAGGCGGTAGCCGCTCCCTGCCTTGTCGATCGCGCAGCCCGTGGCGGTGGCGACCCCGTTGACCAGGCTGAACGTCCGGCCGCCCGGGCCTGTACCCGTGCAGCTGACAACGGCGCCCGGCGTCCCGGTGCCGGCGGCGATCGACATCGTGACCGTGCCCGTCGCGGAGGTGACCACGCTGCCGCCGTCCTTGATCGCCACGACCGCCTCGGGGCCGAACGGCTGGTTGTAGACCGCGCTGCCGGGTTGGGTCGCGAAGGCCGGACCGGCGGCGGCGGCGACCGACGACGGAAGGAGGGCGCCGATGAGCAGGACGGCCGGCACAACGGATGCGGCCCGCCATCCGGGCCGGCTCCAGGGACGCAGGGTCATCTCTCGGGCCCTCCAGGGCTAGAGGTCGGGGCGACGCGACGGTCTGGACATGATGCGCCATCCGGGCTCCGACCAGGCCCCCATCCTAGACGTCCGCGGGGCCCGTCCGGCCGATCCGGCGGGCCCCGCGGTGCCTCGTGTCAACGGTTCCTGAACGCCCACCGTCGGGCGAGACGGCGACCGACAGGCTGACGCCCGCGCCCCAGGTGATCGTGCTCGCGGAGCTGGAGAGCGCGACCTGCGCTGCCGGTGTCGTCACCTCGAGCGGCACCGAGGTCGCGGACGTGAGCCCTGTCACCGAGGGCACGAGCGTGTAGCCAACGCCCGGCTTGTCGATCGTGGAGCCTGTGAACATCGCCACGTCAACGGCGGTGCCGCCGAAGGTCACCCGGCCGCGCTCATCGACATGAGCTTCGCCAACCAGGCGCTCAGAATGTACCAGTACATTTGGTGGGGTATACATGTAGTCGTGGGATGTACAGTTAGCGGGGCAATCTGATCGCGAGTCCGAGAGAGACTGGTAGCTCGGGTTCTAGGCCCTGTGGCCGTGGGTCGATGTGCACTGATCCCGGGCTCTGGCTCCGCACTTGGATGTGGTCGCGCGCAGCCCCGAACTAGGGAGGCAAAAAGATGTTGGTTCGTTGGCAGAATGGGCGACATCGGTCGGCAGCGCACCGGCGTGTTTGGCTGGTGGCAGCGGCCGCGGCCCTGCTTATATCGGTCGCTGGCGTCAGCCCGATCTACGCGGCGGGCAGCGTAGCCATCAGCGCCGACAGCGCGCTCGGGGCGACCAAGGTCGGGCCCTTCAGCACCACCACCAAGGTGGCTGCCCTGAACCAGTACGTCACCTGGCGGTTCAGCGGGGGCGCTGCGCTGGCCGACAAGTCCGTCGAGATCTGGGTCGCCACCAAGAACGCCGACGGCAGCTGGGGTGCGTTCACCCTGCTGACCGCCCGCGTGGCCGACGCCTCCGGAAACGCGTACTTCTGGTGGCGGTCCTCCACCGCGAAGTGGATTTCCGTTCGCGCCTACTACGCCGGCGACGCGACCCATTCCGCAAGCTGGTCGCCCGCCCGCCAGGCGAATCTCGCGACCATCTCGGTCACGACCCCCACGACCGTCCCGCCGGCTCTGGCCGATGGCTCGGTCACGAGCGCCACGATCCTCGACGGCACGATCACCGCGGCGGATCTGGCCGACGACTCCGTGAGCGGATCAAAGATCGTTGACGGGACGATCAGCAGTGCGGATATCGCCGACGGCACGATCACGGGCGCTGACCTGGCGCCGGGCGTGATTCCGGCACCCGCTCCGGCACCCGCTCCGGTTCCCGCTCCGGCATTCTCCCTGGCCGATGGCTCGGTCACGACGGCCAAGATCGCCGACGGCGCGGTGACCTCGGCCAAGATCCTCGACGGGACGATCGCCACGGCCAAGATCGCCGACGGCGCGGTGACCTCGGCCAAGATCCTCGACGGGACGATCGCCTCGGTCGATATCGCCAACGGCGCGGTCACGAGCACCGAGATCCTCGACGGGACGATCGCCTCGGTCGATATCGCCAACGGCGCGGTCACGAGCACCGAGATCCTCGACGGGACGATCGCCACGGCCGATATCGCCAACGGCGCGGTGACCTCGGCCAAGATCCTCGACGGGACGATCGCCTCGGTCGATATCGCCAACGGCGCGGTCACGAGCACCGAGATCCTCGACGGGACGATCGCCTCGGTCGATATCGCCAACGGCGC
>JAJYXX010000327.1 GCA_021801545.1 Chloroflexota bacterium
TCGGTGCCGACTTCTACGTCTTCTCCGGTCACAAGATGCTCGGGCCGACCGGCTCGGGCGCTCTCTGGGCGCGCCGCGAGCTGCTCGAGGCGATGCCGCCGTACATGGCCGGCGGCGAGATGATCCGCGAGGTCCACCTGCGCCGGAGCGAGTGGAACGACGTGCCCTGGAAGTTCGAGGCTGGCACACCGGACATCGCCGCCGCGGTGGGGCTCGGGGTCGCCGCCGAGTACCTGATGGCGCTCGGCATGGACCGCGTCGCCGCCCACGAGCGCGAGCTCGTCGTCTACGCGCTCGAGACGCTTCGCCGGGAGGTGCCCGGGATCATCCTCTACGGGCCGCCGGCCGGGCAGCGCGGCGGCGTCATCCCGTTCAACCTCCCGGACGTCCATCCCCACGACGTCGCCCAGGTGCTCGACCGGTTCGGGATCGCGATCCGGGCCGGCCACCACTGCACGATGCCGCTCCACGAGCGGCTCGACCTCGCCGCGACCTGCCGGGCGAGCTTCAGCGTCTACAGCACCCGCGAGGACATCGACGCGCTCGTCGCCGGCCTCCGCGAGGTGGTCCGGTTGTTCAGGGGCTGAGCGCGTTCAGGGGACGTACTGTTGCTCGATTCGCACGACCTGACCGTCGGCGACGAAGAACCAGTACCACCCGAAGTACTGACCCTTCGCATGCGCTTGGCGAAACTGCGTGATGAACTCGGCGGGCTCGACAGACTCAAGATCGGGCGTACCCGTGGTGTTCATCTGGACCACGAGGCTCTCGGACAGCGGCAGCTCAGCTTGCCGGTGCAGGTCGCGAATGTAGATGGGGTTCGGCAGGCTGTTCCCTGGCTCCAGGACTCCATCGGCGATCGCGGCCTGGTTGGCCTCTTCGTCCAGGAAGAGCTGTTCGAGTGCGATGACGATGCGACTGCCGTCCTGATTGACGTCGGCGATTTGGCCGAACAGGCGGTCTTCGGCTATCGGGGAGCTCGGAACCGGCGTCACTGTCGAAGCCACGGAGGCGGTCGGCGAGACAGCTTGGGGCTGAGATGCGCACGCTGCGAGGAGCGCCGCAAGGGCTACTCCGATGGCGAGCCGGACAGATAGTCGCGACTGGGTCGTACCGGTCATCATCTTGCGAAGAAGTCCTGCCCCGACCCGATCCGGCGAGTAGGTCGGGCCAGGGCTCTGTGCTCGGATGTCAGCACACGTTGTCGGGGTCGGCGGCAGTGTCGGCAACCCAGATGGTCCCGTCACGATCAGCAGCGATCGCGGCCGGCCCCCATGCCTGCTGCTCGAGGTGTCCGCCGGAGTAGGTGACGCCACCCGGCCCGACGGGGATCGAGAACAGGACGCTACCGTCGACCGGGGTCGGCGACGCCGCGCTCGTGCCCCAGGGCGGCACGAGAAGCGCGAGGAGGACAAGGAAGACGAGGGACTTGCGTGTAGCCAAGCCCCTGACGTACCGAGACGGCGTCGGAACCCCCGGGACGCCCGCCAAGCTCCAAGACGGAGCCAGCACAGGCAATATCAGATTGACGGCCAGAACAAGAGCCGACCAGATCAGCTTGATCGGGCCATACGGCCTCTTCCTTTCCGTCGGCGTGCAGCAGCTCGGCTGCGACTTCCACGCGTTCAGCGGCCACAAGATCGTCGGACGCCACCAGGTCCGACGTCCTGTGGGCCAGGCCGCGAGCTACTCGCAATCCCCGCAGAGAGGGGACTGCGGTCGGAGCAGCGTCGACGATAGGGTCTCGGTGCGGTACGCTCTGGCCACGAGCCGGACACCGGATCGTCTTTCGAGCCTCAGGCGGCAGCCCGGGAACATGATGACGTTTGACGGTGAGCGAGCGCGTACCCTACAGTTGATTTCCGACTCTTTGAATCGGAATTAGCCACAATCGATCTAACACCCCGGATGGACGATCTCTACCGCGACTACATCCTCGAACACTACCGACGGCCCCACAACTTCGGGGTCCTCGACGACCCCACGGCGTTGTACGAGGGCGCGAACCCCCTGTGCGGCGACCGGATCACGGTCATGCTCGGCATCCGCGACGGGGTCGTCGCCGAGGTCGCGTTCACCGGCCGCGGCTGCGCGATCAGCCAGGCGAGCGCGTCGCTCCTGACCGACGAGGTGCGCGGCAAGCCGGTCGAGGAGGTCGCCAGGCTCACCCCGGACGATCTGCTCGACCTGCTCGGCATCGAGATCAGCCCGGCTCGCCTGAAGTGCGCCCTCCTGTCGCTCGACACGCTCCAGCACGCGCTCGCCGAATCCGGCGCGGGCGCCTCGGGCCGGGCAAACGATCCGGCCGATGCGGCTGACGCGGACGCCAGGCTGGCCGACGCGGCCGCCGCCCCGCACGCGAGCCCGGTTGGCACGGAAGCCGTCCGCACGGCCCCGGAACCCGCCCGCCGCGAGGCCGCCCGATGATTCGCGCCGGCATCGCCCTCCCGGTCCCGGGCCGCTGCAGGTGTCGCTAGCCGGCATTGCCGGCCGGCCTGCTCTTCCCGCCCTGCCGCACGTGCGGCAGCCCGTCGATCATCGGAGTTCAGAGAATCACATGACGAAGTCGTACGCGGACCTCATGCGCGAGGTCCGAGCCCGGATCAGAGAGCTCTCGCCCGGCGAGGTCGAACGCCTCCGCGAAGCGTCGCCGGGCGTCGTGCTCATCGACTGCCGCGAAACCGACGAGTGGGAGCAGGGGTTCATCCCCGGCGCGATCCACCTGCCGCGCGGCTACATCGAGCTGAACGTCGAGGCGATGGTCCCCGATCGCAGCCAGCCGATCGTTGTCTACTGTGCCCAGGGGATCCGCTCGGCCTTTGCCGCCAGGACTCTCCAGGAGATGGGCTACGCGGACGTCGCCTCGATGTCGGGCGGCTTCGGGCAGTGGAAGTCGATGGGGCTGCCCTGGCTGATGCCGGCCTTCCTGTCGCACGAGCAGAAGCTGCGCTACTCGCGCCACCTGCTCGTCCCGGAGGTGGGCGCCGAGGGGCAGGCGAAGCTCCTCGCCTCGAAGGTCCTCATCATCGGCGCCGGCGGCCTCGGCTCGCCGGCGATGCTCTATCTCGCCGCGGCGGGCGTCGGGACGATCGGGATCGTCGACTTCGACGTCGTCGATCTCTCGAACCTCCAGCGCCAGGTGATCCACACGACCGACCGGGTGGGCGAGAAGAAGGTCGAGTCGGCGCGCCTGACGATCAACGCCCTCAACCCCGACATCACCGTCATCGGCCACGAGGAGATGCTCACCGAGGCCAACGTCGAGCGGATCATCGCCGGCTATGACGTCATCGTCGACGGGACCGACACGTTCGAGACCCGCTACGTCCTCAACGACGCCGCGGTCGTGGCGAACATCCCCCTCGTCCACGCCAGCGTCTTCCGCTTCGAGGGCCAGCTGACCGTCTTCCAGCCCTACCAAGGCCCGTGCTACCGCTGCCTCTACCCGACCCCGCCGCCGCCGGAACTCGCACCGGGCTGCTCGGTCGCCGGCGTCCTGGGCGTCGTGCCCGGGATCATGGGCATGCTCCAGGCGAACGAGACGCTGAAGATCCTGCTCGGGATCGGCGACACGCTCGCCGGACGGCTCCTCCTGTTCGATGCCCTCGATGCGAGCTTCACCGAGCTGCGGCTGCGCCGCGACCCGAACTGCCCGATCTGCTCGGACGCCGCGGTCGAGGCGCGCCAGGCCGGCCGGCCGCTCCCGGCTGCGACGGTCGGCGAGGAGGCGCCGTTCATCCTCGGCGGCAGCTTCGGGGCTCAGGCGTGAGCGTCGTGCGGATCCCGCCGGTCCTGCGGGCCTCGGCGGGTGGCAACAAGCAGGTCGACGTTCCGGGTGCGACCGTCGGCGAGGTGCTCGCCGCGCTGGCCGAACGCTTCCCGAGCCTGCGCCAGCAGCTCTTCACCGAGGAGGGCGAGCTGAACCGGTTCGTCAACGTCTACCTCAACGACCAGGACGTCCGCTACCTCCAGGAGCGGGCGACCCCGGTCGGCGAGCGCGACACGCTGATCATCCTGCCGGCGATGGCGGGCGGCTGACCGGACCGATCGTGACGACCGCGAAGCCGACGATCGCCGGGACGGGGCACGCCGGCCACGACCACGACGAGCTGCCCCGCCACGGCGGTCGGTACGAGAGCATCCTCGACGCCGTCGGCCACACGCCGCTCGTCGGTGTCCCCCGGATGAGCCCGAACCCGGCCGTCCGGATCTACGCCAAGCTCGAGATGTACAACCCGACCGGCTCGGTCAAGGACCGGGCGGCGAAGTACCTCGTCGAAGATCTCGAGCGGCGTGGCCTGCTCGGGCCGGATTCGATCATCCTCGAGCCCACCTCGGGCAACACCGGGATCGCGCTGGCGATGATCGGCCGGCGGAAGGGCTACCGGGTGGCGCTCGTCATGCCCGACAACGTCACCCAGGAGCGGCGCCAGATGGCGGCCCTCTACGGCGCCGAGATCATCGACTCGCCCGGTCGGTTGGGCAGCAACGGGGCGATCGCGCTGGCCAAGCACCTCGTCTCGAAGGACCCGCGTTTCGTCATGCCCTACCAGTACGGCAACCCGGCGAACCCGCTCGCCCACTACGAGACAACCGGCCCGGAGATCCTCGCCGACTGCCCCGAGGTCGACGTCTTCATCGCCGGGCTCGGCACCGGCGGCACGCTGATGGGCGTCGCGCGCTATCTGCGCGAGCACAAGCCGGGGGTCAAGGTCTACGCGGCCGAACCGTTGCCGGGCGAGAACGTCCAGGGGCTGCGCTCGCTCGACGAGGGGTTCGTGCCCGAGATCTTCGACCCCTCGCTCCTTGACGGGAAGTTCCTCGTCTCGAACCGTGACGCGATCGCGGCGCTGCGCGACCTCATGTTCCGCGAGGGGATCTTCGCCGGTCCCTCGTGTGGGGCGGTGCTCGTGGCGGCTGCCCGTGTCGCCCGCCAGATGGAGTCCGGCACGATCGTTGCCCTCCTGCCCGACGGCGGCTGGAAGTACCTGTCCGCGGGCACGTTCTCGCGCGACCTCGACGAGATGGAGGAGGACCTCGAGGGCGGAGTCAACTGGTGGTGAGCTCGGCGGTGCATCCCGGTCCGAGCTCCGTGCGGCTGCCGGTCGCGATCGTCCACGAGCTGATCGCCCATGCCCGCGCCGAGTACCCGAACGAGGCCTGTGGCCTGATCCTTGGCAGCGCGCCGGCCGCCGACGGCGGGCAGCCGCTCCGCTTCGTGCCGACCCGGAACGCGGCGGCCTCGCCCCACCGCTACGAGATCGATTCGGCCGACCTGCTGCGCCTGACCCTCGAAACCGACGAGCGCGACGAGGTCTTCTGGGCGATCGTCCACTCGCACGTCCGGAGCCCGGCCCGGCCCTCCCCGACCGACATCGGCCTCGCCTTCTACCCGGATGCCCTCTACGTCCTCGTCTCCCTGGCCGAGGAGGAGGCCGACCCGACAACCGGCCGCCCGAGCGTTCGCGCCTGGCGGATCGTGGACGGCGAGTTCCACGAGGTCGCGATCGCCGTCGCCGGCTGAGTTGCACACCCGGACGAATCTGGGGCATTCGGACGAATCTGGGGCATTGTCGTGGAGGGTTGCGGGTATTAGAATCGGGCTCACCTGGGTGACTGCCGCGAGGGTGTCGGCGATGATCACAGGACGGAGGGACAGATGACGACGATGCGCTTGCGGCCGCTGCTTGTCCTGGCGGCTGCGGTCAGCCTGATCGTTCCTGCGGCCGCCCTGGCTGCCGCGCCGCGAGCGGGCCAGTTTATCGTCGTGCTCGCGGACAGCGTTGCCGATCCGGCGGCAGTCGCCAGCGAGCATGGCCGTCGCTTCGAGATGCAACCGAGTTATGTCTACACGGCTGCGATCAAAGGGTATGCGGCTACCCTCTCGGTCAACCAGATCGCCCAGCTGCGGGCGGACCCGCGGGTCGTGTTCATCTCCGAGGACCGTCCGGTCGAGGCCGTTGCCCAGACGCTGCCGACCGGCGTCGACCGGATCGAGGGCGACGCGAGCAGCACGCTCGCCGGCAACGGCTCCGGCAGCGTCAACACGGCGGTGGCGATCATCGACACCGGCTCGGGCCCCCACAAAGACCTGAACGTCGTCGGCGGCAAGAACTGCTCGACCGGCAAGAGCTACAACGACGGCAACGGCCATGGCACCCACGTGGCCGGGACGGTCGCGGCGAAGGACAACGCCGACGGCGTCGTCGGGGTCGCTCCGGGCGCTCCGATCTACTCCGTCCGCGTCCTGAACAATGCCGGTTCCGGGACGTGGTCGAGCGTGATCTGCGGGATCGACTGGGTGACCGCGAACGCCGCGGTGCTCAACATCAAGGTCGCCAACATGAGCCTCGGCGGGAGCGGCTCGGACGACGGGAACTGCGGCAACACGAACGCGGACGCGATGCACAAGGCGATCTGCAAGTCAGTCACGGCGGGCGTCACGTACGTCGTCGCGGCCGGCAACAGCAACGTGAACTTCTCCGGGTTCGTGCCGGCCGCCTACGACGAGGTCCTGACCGTCACCGCGATGGCCGATTTCAACGGCCAGCCCGGCGGCGGTGCGGCGGCGACCTGCCGCTCCGACGTCGACGAGACGGCCGCTGACTTCAGCAACTGGACGAC
>JAJYXX010000375.1 GCA_021801545.1 Chloroflexota bacterium
ACGGAGCGAGCTCCACCACCTGACGGCGATGGTCCAGTCGACCCTCGAGGCCACGAAGTCGTTCATCTTCGACGTCCGTCCGATGGTCCTCGACGACCTCGGCCTCGTGCCGACGATCCGTCGGGCGAGCCGCGATCGCGGCCAGCGGGCCCGGATCCCGGTCGACTTCGACTCGATCGGCGCCGACCGGCGGCTGCCGATGGAGCTCGAGAGTGCCCTGTTCCGGATGCTCGACGAAGCGCTCGCCGGCTACCTCGGTGAACACCCGGACCGGGTCGTGATCCGGCTCGATTGGTCGGACCGGCTCGAGGCGAGCGTCGCCGCGCTGCGGGCCGAGCCAGCGCCCGAGGCGGCTCCGGCGGGCGAGGCGGCTCCGGCGTCTGCCCGCTCGCGAACACCAGAACGCCCGGAGCGCGGACGCGGCAGGAAGGCTGAACCGGCCGAGGAGATACCGCCTGCCCTGGCCGCGATGATCGAGGAGCGCCGGACGGAGTCCGAAACCACCGCAGCCGCGGCACATTCTCCGGCCGCCCTTCCGGCGGCGACCTGGCGAGAGATCGAGGAGCGGGCGGCGACCCTGGGCGTGAGCGCCGAACTGCTCACCGGCGGCTCGGAGCTGCGACTCGTGGTGGCCCTGCCCGCGCCCGACTGAAACGACCGGCCGACGATGGGGGCCTGGTTTGCCGTCCTGGTCGGCGAGGAAGTCAGCCGTCGCCTCGCCCGGTTCCAGCGGTCCGGCCCGTCACGCGGCCAGGGGCTCGTCGAGTACGGGCTGATCCTCCTCGGGATCGCGCTCGTGGCAACCGTCGCCCTCGTCTTCTTCGGCGACCTCGTCGCCCGGGCTCTCGACATCATCGCCAACGCGATCGACCAGGCGACGACGTGATCGAGGCCGGTACTATCAGACTAGTGGTCAGCCCTGATCTTCCCGGCTATCATCGGCCCCGCCTTCGATCGAAGGAACGGACTCATCAGGGAGGTAGCCGCATGGCGCTCATCCATTCGTACGTTACCGCGTTCCTCGCCTCGCTCCGCGACGACGAGGAGGGCCAGGGTCTCGCCGAGTACGCGCTGATCCTCGCCCTGATCGCGATCGTCGCGATCATCGCCCTCATCTTCCTCGGCAGCCAGGTCAGCAAGATCCTGAGCAACGTCGGGAACTCCGTCTAAGCCGCCGCGCGAACCAGCAATCCGAACCGCCCGGGCTCGTCCCGGGCGGTTCCCTGCATCGAGGACCCGGAAGCCCGATCCCCATCCGCTCCGGAGGCGCCCGAACGCACCACTTCGCGCCGGAACGCCATTGACAGGGTGCCGGCGGCGGAGCATTGTCGTCATCCGCTTCACGGCTGCGGCCTGTTGCCGCCGCCCCTGGAGCACGTGAATCGGCCTCCGCTCCGGCGGGGGACTCTCGGGGAAAGGAGGTGTCCACACGATGCTGTCGCTCTACGTTGCACTCATGAATCTCATCCATCGCGACGAGGAGGGCCAGGGTCTCGCCGAGTACGCGCTGATCCTCGCCCTGATCGCGATCGTCGCAATCATCGCCCTCATCTTCCTCGGCAGCCAGGTCAGCAAGATCCTGAGCACGGTCGGGAGCTCCGTTTAGAAAACCTCAGTCGTGAAGATCAGCGGCTCCGGGCGGTCCACCCATCAAGGGGTGGGCCGCCCTGCCGTCTCAACCGCCGATCCTGCCACCTCTTCCCAACCGTCCTAGGCCATTGGTATAGTCGCCCCGCCCGCGGCCGGTGCTAGAGTGGTGCCACCTGTCACAGGGCACGGGAAACCACACCGCTGGGGAGACGCACCTTGAAGCGATCCAATCGCCTGATCCTGCTCATCGGGATCTTCCTCGCGATCGTCGCGTTCGTCGGCATCGTCCTCGTCTTCCAGGGCCAGGGGACCGGCACCGCGAACATGCCACCGACCGAGCTGCCGACCGTCTACGCGAAGGTCGACATCCCCTTCGGCACGCAGGTGAGCGCGGACCAGGTCGAGGCCCGGGTGAAGCCGGTCGACCAGCGCGCCCCGGACGCGTTCAACGACGTCGGTCTCGTCATCGGCCGGACGGTCACGACGAACGTCCTGGCCGGCAAGCAGCTCCAGGAGTCCGATTTCGCCCTGAGCCGGACGGGCCAGGCGCCGATCGCGGGCAACATCGAGCAGGGCCTCCGGGCGGTCGCCATCCAGGTCGACCAGGTGTCCGGGGTCGGCACGCTGATCAACGTCGGCGATCGGGTCGACCTGATCGCCGGCTTCTCCGGTCCGGACAAGTTCCCGGTCATCACGATCGACCCGCAGACCCAGCAGATCACGCCGGTCGCCGGCCTGAACAACACGAGCGTCAAGCTGCTCCTCCAGAACCTGCAGGTCGTCGGCGCGCTCTTCCCGCCGCCGCCTGCCACACAGACCCAGGCGCAGGGCCAGGCGCAGGGCCAGGCGCAGCCCGGGGCCACGACCGCCCCGACGACCGCGCTGACCGGCCAGCAGGAGCTCGTCATCGTCGCGGTGACCCCGCAGCAGGCTGAGGTGATCAAGTTCGCCCAGCTCGACGGCACGATCACGCTCGCCCTCCGCTCGCCGAAGGATTTCAAGGACGCGAATGGCAATCCCGTCGTGCCGCCGCCCGACAAGACGACCGGCATCATCCTCAAGACCCTCGTCGACCAGTACGGCGTCCTCCCGCCCGAGGTCATCGAGGCCGTCCTGCCCAAGGGCGTCAAGCCCTGACGGGGCGGTCGCCGGCGCGCCACCAGATGCCTGACCAGATCCGCGTCCTGATCGTCGACGACATCCCGGAGACACGGGACCACCTCGCCAAGCTTCTCGGCTTCGAGGCCGACATCGAGGTGGTGGGGTCGGCCGCCTCCGGCGCCGAGGCGCTGGAGTTCGCGACCCGGCTGCTGCCCGACGTCGTCCTGATGGACATCAACATGCCCGACATGGACGGGATCGCGGCAACCGAGCTGCTCTCGGCCCGTGTCCCGGCGGCGGCGGTCGTCATGATGTCGGTCCAGGGCGAGTCGGACTACCTCCGGCGCTCGATGCTCGCCGGGGCGCGCGAGTTCCTCGTCAAGCCGTTCAGCAGCGACGAGCTGACCGCCTCGATCCGCCAGGTCTACGCCCGCGAGCGCGAGAAGCTCGACCGGCTCGTGGTCGCCACGGCCGCCGCCCTGCCGGACGACGAGCGGCCCGCCGGCCGGATCGTCGCCGTCTTCAGCCCGAAGGGCGGCGTCGGCCGGACGACGATCGCGGTCAACCTCGCCGTCGCGGCGGCCCAGGAGCTCGGTCGCACGGTTGTCCTCGTCGACGCCTCGTTCCAGTTCGGTGACGTCGGCATCCTGCTCAACCTCAACCCGAAGAGCAAGTCGATCGCCGACCTGGCGCCCGAACTCGAAGGCGCCGGCGAGCCGGAATCGCTCGACACGTTCGTCGTCACCCACTCCTCGGGGATCCAGGTCCTGCTTGCGCCGCCGTCACCGGAGATGGCCGAACTCATCCATCCGGCCGGTCTCAAGAAGATCCTCGAGACGCTCCGCCGGACGCACGACCTCGTCGTCGTCGACTGTTCGGCCTGGTTCAACGACGTCACACTCGGGGTCCTCGACCTGGCCGACGTCATCCTCACCCTGCTCACCCTGGAGATCACGAGCATCAAGAACATGCGCCTCTTCCTCGAGGTGGCCGAGCAGCTCGGGTACGAGAAGGAGAAGGTCCAGCTCGTCCTCAACCGGGCGGATTCGACGCTCGGCATCCGGGTGGCGGACGTCGAGCATTCGATCGGGCGGACGATCGATCACACCGTCGTGAGCGACGGTCGGAACGTCGTGTACGCGCTGAATCGCGGCGTGCCGTTCTTCCTCAGCAACCGGGAGGCGCAGGTCTCCCAGGACGTCCTCCGGCTGGCCGAGGCGATCGCGGGCCCTCGGAGGGAGGCGCTGCCGGAACGCGCCGGCGAGACACATCGGGCGGCAGCGCGCAAGTCTCTGTTCGCATGGCGGTCGTAGCGGCGCCCCACGGGGCATGAAGGGGTAGAGGCGATGTCACTGCTGAAGCGAATCGAGAGCGCTCGGCCGGGAGCGGCCCCGGGACCCGCGGGCTCGCCCACGCCGGGTGGCCCGAACGCGCCGGCACCGCTGCCCGGTGGGCCGCCGGCTGTCGCCCCGACGGCGCGCCTGACGACCCAGGCACCGGTCCGCGAGTCGTTCCGTGACGTGAAGTTCCGGATCCAGAACCGGGTCATCCAGGACCTTGACCCGAAGCTCGACCTCTCCAACCAGGTCGAAGTGCGCCGCCAGATCGAGGAGGTCTTCGGCAAGGTCATCGATGACGAGGGCCTGGCCCTCACCCGGGCCGAGCGGGTCCGGATGCTCGAGCAGATCACCGACGAGATCATCGGCCTCGGGCCGCTCGAGCCGCTCCTTCGCGACGAGAGCATCACCGAGATCATGGTGAACGGCCCGCGCCAGGTCTACATCGAGCGCGCCGGCAAGCTCGAGCTGACGAACGTCGTCTTCCAGAACGACGATCACGTGATGCGGATCATCGACCGGATCATCGCCCCGATCGGACGCCGGGTCGATGAGTCGAGCCCGATGGTCGACGCCCGCCTGACCGATGGCTCGCGCGTCAACGCGATCATCCCGCCCCTCTCGCTCGTCGGGCCGGTCGTCACGATCCGGAAGTTCTCCGCCTCCCCCTTCACGGTCGACGACCTGATCCGCTTCGGGACCGCGACCCCCGAGATGTTCGACTTCCTCAAGGCGTGCGTCGAGGCACGCCTGAACGTCTTCGTCTCGGGCGGCACCGGCTCTGGCAAGACGACGACCCTCAACGTGCTCTCCTCGTTCATCCCGAACGACGAGCGGATCATCACGATCGAGGACGCCGCCGAGCTCCAGCTCCGCCAGGAGCACGTCGTGACCCTCGAGTCCCGGCCACCGAACATCGAGGGCAAGGGCGCGATCCCGATCCGGGAGCTCGTCCGGAACGCCCTCCGGATGCGGCCCGACCGGATCATCGTCGGGGAGTGCCGCTCGGGCGAGGCGCTCGACATGCTCCAGGCGATGAACACCGGCCACGACGGGTCGATGTCGACCGGTCACGCCAACAGCCCGCGCGACATGCTCTCGCGCCTCGAGACGATGGTCCTCATGGCTGGCGTCGACCTGCCCCTGCGGGCGATCCGCGAGCAGATCGCCTCGGCGGTCGACCTCGTCGTCCACCAGGCCCGGCTGAAGGACGGCTCGCGGCGGATCACGAACATCACCGAGGTCCAGGGGATGGAGGGCGACGTCATCGTCATGCAGGACGTGTTCATCTTCGAACAGACGGGCGTCGTCGAGGGCAAGATCCAGGGCCGGCTGAAGCCGACCGGGATCCGCCCGAAGTTCGTCGAGAAGTTCGAGGTGATGGGCATCCACCTGCCGCCCGGCGTCTTCGGCTTCACGTACTGAGCCCGGGCAGGAGAGAGCGCAGCCGTGCAGATCAGCGCCGTCGCCGTCGCCGGCGTCGCGGCCCTGGCGATCATCCTGATTGCGATCGGGATCGCCGCCTCGGGCAGCGGCTCGGAGATCGGCGCGCGGCTCGAGCGCTACACCTCCGGCCGCAAGGAGCCCGACAAGCCTGCGACGACCGGCCAGGGGCCGATCAGCGACCTGATCGCCCAGAGCACGGCCCTGGCAAGCCTGAACAAGGTCGTCGAGCAGCGCGACTTCGGCGCGAACCTGGCCCGTGAGATCGCCCGGGCGGACCTCAAGCTGAAGGTGAGCGAGTACCTGCTGATCTGGGCCGGCTCGATCGTCGGCATGCCGGTCGTCTTCTTCATCTTCTCGTTCGCGTTGCCGGCGCTGGGCAACCCGATCGTTCTGCTCGTCGGGGCGCTGATCGGGTTCATGCTGCCGCGGTTCTGGCTGAACCACCGCAAGAACAGCCGCCTGAACGCGTTCAACAAGCAGCTCCCGGACACGATCACCCTGATCGCGAACGCCCTGCGGGCCGGTTCCTCGTTCCTCCAGGCGATCGAGCTCGTCGTCCGTGAATCGCGGCCGCCAATCTCGACCGAGTTCAGCCGCGTCATCCGCGAGGTGAACCTCGGCCTGCCGTTCGACCAGGCGCTCGAGAACATGGTCCGCCGGGTGCGCTCAGACGACCTCGAGCTGATGGCGACCGCGATCTCGATCCAGCACCAGGTCGGCGGCAACCTGGCCGAGATCCTCGACTCGATCGCGTTCACGATCCGCGAGCGGGTCCGGATCAAGGGCGAGATCCGGACCCTCACCGCCCAGCAGCGCCTGAGCGGCTACGTCGTCGGGTTCCTGCCGATCGCCCTCGCCTCGTTCCTGTTCGTCGCCGCGCCCGGGTTCATGGACCCGATGTTCGCCAACCCGCCGAGCATCCTCGGGCTGCCGGCGGGGGTGATCATCCTCTTCTTCGGGGGCTTCATGATGTTCATCGGCTTCATGGCGATCCGGCGGATCGTCGACATCGAGGTCTGAGGCGTGGACACGATGCTCCCGATCGTCATCGCCGCGGTTGCGGCCGGTGCGATCCTGCTGATCTTCCTCGGCCTGACGGGCGGGAGCTCGGTCGATCCGGTCCAGGCGCGGCTGAGCCAGCTGGG
>JAJYXX010000347.1 GCA_021801545.1 Chloroflexota bacterium
AGGACCTGACCGGCGACGATCTGGTGGCGATGATCGAGCACCAGGCTCGCCAGGGCGTCGACTACATGACCGTCCACGCGGGCATCCTGATCGAGCACCTGCCGCTCGTCCAGCACCGCCTCACCGGCATCGTCTCGCGCGGCGGCGGTCTCCTCGCCCGGTGGATGATCCACCACCAACGGCAGAACCCGCTGTACGAACGCTTCGACGACATCCTCGACATCTGCCGGCGCTTCGACGTGTCGCTCTCGCTCGGCGACGGACTCCGGCCCGGCTCGGTGGCCGACGCGTCCGATGCCGCCCAGTTCGCCGAGCTGCGCACCCTCGGGGAGCTCACCGAGCGCGCCTGGGCCCGCGACGTACAGGTGATGATCGAGGGACCCGGACACGTCCCGATGGATCAGCTCGAGATGAACGTGCGCAAGGAGCAGGAGCTCTGCCACGAGGCGCCCTTCTACACGCTCGGGCCGCTCGTAACCGACGTGGCCCCCGGCTACGACCACATCAGCAGTGCGATCGGTGCGGCGATCGTCGGCTGGCACGGGGCGAGCATGCTCTGCTATGTCACCCCCAAGGAGCACCTCGGCCTGCCCCATGCCGAAGACGTGAAGCAGGGCCTGATCGCCTATCGGATCGCCGCGCACGCGGCAGACCTCGCGCGCGGTCGGCCGGGCGCCCGCCGGTGGGACGACGCGATCTCGAAGGCCCGCTTCGAGTTCGACTGGCGCGCACAGTTCCGGCTGGCGCTCGACCCGGAGACGGCCCAGGCGATGCACGACGAGACGCTGGCGGACGACTACTTCAAGAGCGCCGAGTTCTGCTCGATGTGCGGCCCGGCGTTCTGCCCGATGCACAACTTCCGGGACGTCGACTGGGCGGCACTGAAGGTGGCGGTCGAAGAACGGCGGACCGCACAGCTGACCGCGCCGAACTAGTGCCGGTCACACTCACGATCGCCGGCTCTGACTCGGGTGGCGGCGCCGGAATCCAGGCCGATCTCAAGACGTTCGCCGCGCTCGGCGTGTACGGGGCATCCGTGATCACCGCGATCACCGCCCAGAACACGCTCGGCGTCCGGGCGATCCACGAGGTCCCGGCAGAGGTGGTCGCTGCCCAGATCGATGCCGTCCTCGATGACATCGGCGCGGACGCCGCAAAGACCGGCATGCTCTCGAGCGCGGCGGTGGTCGACGTTGTGGCCGAGCGTCTGCGCGCACATCGAGTGACGCGCCTCGTCGTCGACCCGATCATGGTCGCCAAGAGCGGCGACCGGCTCCTCCGCGAGGACGCCGTCGCCGCCCTCCGGGAGCGGCTCCTCCCGCTCGCTGCGGTCGTCACCCCGAACGCCCCGGAGGCGAGCGTCCTGGCCGGCCTCGAGGTCGTGAACGAAGCGACCGCGCGCGAGGCTGCCCGCCGGATCCACGCCCTCGGGCCAGGCCTCGTCATCGTCAAGGGCGGTCACTTCGGCGGCGAGCGATCCGACGACGTCGCCTACGACGGAACCTCGTTCGAGGTTCTGCCCGCGCCCCGGATCGAGACGCCCCACACCCACGGGACCGGCTGCACGTTCTCGGCGGCGATCGCGGCCGAACTCGCCCGCGGTCGGTCGCCGCTCGACGCCGCCAGGGCCGCGAAGGTATTCCTGCACGGCGCGATCGAGCACACCGAGCCGCTCGGCGCGGGCCATGGACCGGTTAATCACCTGTGGAGGTATCGCGATGTCTGATCCCGATCTGGCCGAGGTGACGGCCGCGGCCCTGGCCGAGATCCGCGCCCGGCACCCGCTCATCCACCAGATCACGAACTACGTGGTCATGAACGACACCGCGAACGTGACCCTCCACATCGGCGCCTCGCCGGTCATGGCCCACGCGCTCGGCGAGGTCCGCGAGATGGTCCGCTACGCCGGTGCCCTCGTGCTCAACATCGGGACCCTCGAGCCGGCCTGGATCGAGGCGATGCTCGCTGCCGGCAGGGAGGCCAACGAGCGCGGGGTTCCTGTCGTCCTCGACCCCGTCGGGACCGGCGCGACTGGGCTCCGGACCGATGCGGTCGAGGAGATCCTCGCCGCGGTCCGGGTCGATGTCGTGCGCGGCAACGCCGCCGAACTCTCGGCGATCGCCGGCCTCGCGGCCGAGATCCGGGGGGTCGACTCGGTCTCGGCGGACGCGCCCGCTGCCGCCGCCCGGATCGTCGCCCGGCGAACCGGTGGGGCGGCCGTCGTCAGCGGGCCGGTCGACCACGTCGCCGACGCGACGCGCGTCGCGGAGGTGGCGAACGGCGCCCCGCTGATGGGCGCAATCACCGGCTCGGGCTGCATGGCGACGGCGCTCGTCGGCTCGTTCCGGGCCGTGCAGCCGGACCCGTTCCTCGCGGCGGCAGCGGCGATGATCGCGTTCGGGATCGCGGGCGAGATCGCGGCCGAGCGAAGCGCCGGCCCGGGCACCTTCCGCCAGCACCTGATGGACGCCGTCTACGGGCTCGACGGCGAGACGATCCGATCGCGGGCCCGGGCGACGCTGACCGAGGTGCAGCCAGCGTGACCAGGATCAGTTCCCTGCGCCGATGGCGTCGTGAGCAGCTCCGCGCGGCCGGCGTCTACCTCGTGACCGAGGAGGCGCTGAGCGGGGCTCGGACGTCCGAGGAGATCGCCCGGGCCGCCCTGGGTGCCGGGGTCCGGATCGTCCAGCTCCGTGAGAAGGAGGGGACCGCCCGCCGGGCCCTCCAGATCGGGCTTGCACTCCGAGCCCTGGCGCGCGAGCATCGGGCCCTCCTGCTCGTGAACGACCGGCTCGACCTTGCCCTCGCCACCGGAGCCGACGGCGTCCATCTCGGACAGGACGACCTGCCGGTCGGCGTCGCCCGGGCGATCGTCGGCCCGGATGCCCTGATCGGCCTCTCGATCACCGATCCCGGGCAGCTCGACGAGCCCGACGTCCGGGAGGCCGACTACCTCGGGGTCGGCGCCGTCTTCCCGACGGACTCGAAGGCGGACGCGCGGTACACGGGCCTCGAGCTCCTGGCAGCGGCGCGCGCCGCGGTCGACCTGCCGATCGTCGCCATCGGCGGGATCACGGTGGAGAACGCGGCCGCGGCCGTCCGGGCGGGGGCCGACGCCGTCGCGGTGATCAGCGCGCTCACCGCAGCGCCCGATCCTGGCGCGGCCGCCCGTCGGCTCCTCGAGGCGGTCGGCATCGGCGGATCGCGTCGCCCCGCCCTCCCGGAGGCAGGGTGATGACCGAGCAGCGGGGCGAATTCGAGCTGATCGCCGAGCTGGCCGCGCTCTTCGAGCCGCCGGACGACGGCCTCGGGATCGGCGACGACGCGGCGACCTGGCCCGCCACCGGCGGCACCGTCCAGGTCGCGACGACTGACACGCTCGTCGAGGGCATCCACTTCCGTCTCGACTGGACGAGCCCCGCCGACCTCGGCTGGAAGGCGCTCGCCGTCAACCTGTCCGACCTCGCCGCGATGGGCGCCACCCCGGGCCGGGCGCTCGTCTCGATCGCCGTCGACGCCGCCCGCCGGGGGCTCGTCCTCGACGTCGCCCGCGGACTCCGGTCCCTCGCGGAGCAGACGGGCACGCGGGTCGTCGGCGGCGACACCGTCCGCTCGCCGGGCCCGCTCGTCATCAACGTCGCGCTCGTCGGCGAGGCAGACCCGGCGCGCCTCCTCCGCCGTGACGCCGCTCGCCCGGGCGACCTCGTCGCCGTCACCGGACGGCTGGGCGCCGCCGCGGCGGGCCTGGCGGTGCTCTCGGCAGGCCAGGGCCCGCTCGACCCCGGCGCCGCGCCGCTGCTCGCCGCCCATCACCGGCCCTCGCCGCGCCTCGTCGCCGGGCAGCTCCTCGCCGCTCATGGCGTCCGCTGCGCGATCGACATCAGCGACGGGCTCGCCAGCGAGGCGTCCCACCTCGCCCGGGCCAGCCGGGTCGGCATCGAGATCGACGTCGGCCGGGTGCCCCTCGCACCGGCGGCGGTCCGATTGCTCGGCGAGCGCCGGAGCCGCGAGCTGGCCCTCACTGGTGGCGAGGACTACGAGCTCCTGTTCACCGTCGAGGAGCGACTCGTGGACGAGCTCACCCGCGCCCTCGAGATCGACGGGGGCCTGACGATCCTCGGCGAGGTGACCGATCGAGTGGCGGCCGGCACGGTCCGGTTCGTCGACGCCGGTCAGCCGATCGAGCTGACGGAGAAAGGATACGTGGCGTTCTGACGACGCAGGTGCAAGCGCTCGGCATTCCCCGTGATGATCTCGCCGCTGCCCAGCTCGGGATCGAACCGGTCCCGAGCCGCCATCGCGTGCTCGGCTTCCTGGACTACTTCGTCCTGTGGGCCGACCTCGGCGTCGGGCTGCTCGTGCTCCTGGCCGGGACCCTGCTCGTGCCGGGGCTCGGGTTCTGGCCGGCGATGGCCGCGATCGTCCTGGGCACGATCACCGGGAACCTCCTGCTCGGACTGGCCGGGGTCGTCGGGAGCAACCACGGGGTGCCATCGATGGTCAGCCTCCGCCCGAGCTTCGGGCTCCGGGGCAGCTACCTGCCGAGCCTCGTCAACGTCGTCCAGCTGGTCGGCTTCGGCGCCTTCGAGGTGATCATCATGGCCCAGGCCTCATCGCGGCTGGCGACACCCGTCCTGGGTCCGGGCAGTTACCCGGCCTGGGCCGTCATCTGGAGCGCCGTCGTCGTCCTCATGGGCCTGAGCGGTCCGCTCGTCGTCGTCCGCCAATGGCTCGAGAAGGCCGGCATCTGGATCGTCCTCGCGAGCGCGGCCTGGATGGTCGTCTACATCGTCACCCACTTCGACCTCGGGCCGGCCCTCGCACGCCCGGGTGACGGGAGTCTCACGTTCGCCCAGGCGATCGACCTCGTCGTCGTCATGCCGGTCAGCTGGCTGCCCCTCGTGGCCGACTACAACCGCTTTGCACGTGGCACGCGCTCGGCGTTCTGGGGCACGGTCCTGGGCTACGGCGTGGCCAACATCAGCTTCTACGGGCTGGGGGTCCTGCTCGTCCTCGTCCTGCCGGCCGGCGACCTGATCGGCTCGATCCTGTCGATCGCCTTCGGTGCCGCAGGCCTCGCATTGCTGCTCGGCGACGAGGCCGACAACGCCTTCGCCGACGTCTACTCCGCCGCGATCTCGGTCAAGAACGTCCGGCCGGGCTGGTCGACACGCGGGCTCGTCGCCGGCGTCGGCGCAATCGTCCTCGCGATCGCCCTGGCAGTGGACCTGACCCAGTACCAGAACTTCCTGTTCCTCGTCGGCTCGCTCTTCACGCCGCTCTTCGGGGTGCTGTTCGCCGACTACTTCGTCCTTCGCCGGCGCACGTGCCGGACCACCGAGTTCTACCCGACGCGCCATGCGGGGACTCGGGCGAACGGGGTCAACCTCGTGGCGCTCCTCGCCTGGGGCGCGGGCATCGCCAGCTACCTGCTGGTCATCAACCTCGCTCCCTGGCTGGGGGGCACGCTCCCGTCGCTCACAGCCAGCCTGCTCGTCTACGTCGGACTGGCGCGGCTCCGGGGTGTGTCGACGCGGTGAGTGCGAGGCGCTGACGGGGGCGCGGATGCGGTCCGGTGCGCGTGGCGTGCTAGACTTCTCTCGGCCTTCGGGGCAGGGTGCAATCCCCGACCGGTGGTGTCCCCCGCGTTCGCGCGGGGAGAGCCCACGAGCGGCCCGGCCAGGCTCGGTCGACGAGCCCGAACCGGGTGTCAGCAGATCCGACAGGGCGAGCCCGCGATGGGGTCGCCCGGACGGAGCCGACGGTGACAGTCCGGATGGAAGAAGGCGGCGTCGACGCGCGGGTCGTGACCGGTGCGTGAGTCGACGCTTCGTGCGTGCTTCGCCCCGGAGCCGAGCGTGGAGGCACCAAGGCGGAGCGATGGACCCGATGGCGCGAGCACTCGAGCTCGCCACCCGCGTGCTCGGACGGACCGCCCCGAACCCACCCGTCGGCGCGGTCGTCGTCCGCAACGGCGCGATCGTCGGCGAAGGGTACCACCCGGGTGCGGGCCAGCCACACGCCGAGGCCGTCGCGCTGGCGGAGGCAGGTGAGCGTGCCCGCGGTGCGACGCTCTTCGTGACCCTCGAGCCGTGCGCCCACCACGGCCGAACACCGCCCTGCACGGAGGCGATCCTCGCCGCCGGCGTCGCCGAGGTCCACTACACGATCGACGACCCCGACCCCCGGGTCTCCGGGCGCGGCCGGCGTGCTCTCGAGGCGGCGGGCGTCCGGGTCGCGGCCGGGGAGCGCGCCGGACAGGCGGCCGAGCTCCTGCGCGGTTACCTGGCACGCCAGTGCACGGGCCGTCCGTGGGTGAGCGCGAAGTACGCGATGAGCCTCGACGGCAAGATCGCGACCCGGACCGGTGATTCGCGCTGGATCAGCAGCGACGTCTCCCGCCGCTACGTGCATGCGCTCCGCGATCGCGTCGACGCGATCGTCGTCGGGATCGGGACGGTCCTCGCCGACGATCCGTCACTCACGGTTCGCCCGACGCCGCCCGACGGTCGTCAGCCTCTTCGGGTGGTCGTCGATTCCCGGCTTCG
>JAJYXX010000115.1 GCA_021801545.1 Chloroflexota bacterium
TCGCCGAGCTCCGGTTCGCACTCCTGGGCAACGACGTGGTCTACCTCGGCCCGACCGGGCAGGCTGAAGCGGTCAAGGCGCCCGGGCAGATCGTGCTCACCTTCGACGTCCCGCTCCAGGAGATTCGAGCCGACCTGGAGGGCCGGATCCGCGAGCTGCGGGCACGCCGGAGGACCGGCACGATCGGCAAGGCGCGAGGAGTGCTCGCCAGCAAAGACCTCATCAGCGGTACGAGGATCACGCCAGGCGCGATCCAGCGGATGCTCGCCTCGGGCTGGAGCGAGCGCGACATCCTCGACGAGTTCCCCGAGCTGGAGAAGGCCGACATCGCGGTCGCCCGTGCCCATGCGAGCCAGACGCGTCGTGCTGGCTGAGTGCGTCGGCCAGTGTGGCTCGTCGACAACAACGTGCCCCGCAGCGTGACCGACCTGCTTCGCGGCCGAGGAGACGTGGCACTCGAAGTCCGGAGCGTGCTTGGTGCAGACGCCGAGGATTCGGCGATCGCGGCCTATGCTCGGGCTCGAGGCCTGCGTGTCGTGACCCACGACGCGGCATTTGCGCGCGCGTGCAAGGCCGATCGCATTCCGCACCTGTGGCTCCGCACCTCCGAGCATGAGGATCGGTCCAGGCTGGCTGCTCGGCTCAGGGAGATCAACGCGGCCTTCGCCCGCGGGGTCGTGCGCGTTGCACTCACTCGGGCCGGTAGGCTTCAGATCGAGGAGGCCGAAGCGAGGGGATGACGATGTTGGATGACGGTGAGAAGGGCCGAATCGAGCAGGCGAAGGGCCGACCGATGCCCCGGTCGGTGGGCACCCGGCCGCGCCGCGAGGCCCGATGAGCCTTCGGCCGGATCTCGTCGAGTGCTGGGTCTTCCGGGTGCGTGACCCGGGCGGTCTCGAGATCCTGCTCATCAAGCGTGCCGCCGGGCGGATCTTCCCCGGTCTCTGGCAATGCGTGACCGGTGGGATCGAGCCTGGCGAACGCGTCCCGGCGGCGGCGTTGCGCGAGGTCGCCGAGGAGACCGGGCTTGGCGACGAGGCGATCGAGGCGTTCTACGACCTCGACCAGGTCGCCTCGTTTTATGACGAGGGAGCCGACGACGTCGTCGTCAGCGCGATCTTCGCCGTCCGCGTCCGACCAGACGCCAAGCCGATGCTCTCCCACGAGCACGACGCGTTCCGCTGGCTGCCGCCGGCCGAAGCGCTCCGGCTCGTGATCTGGCCGTCGTACGCGGAGTCGATCCGGCGGATCCGTGAGCAGCTTCTCGACCCGGAGCTGGCGCCCTGGTTCGAGCTGACCCGGGCGGGGGAGCGGAAAGCCCGCTGAGGCAGCGGGCGGGGGCGAGAACCCGTCGGCGCGGCTCTCAGGCGGAGGCGAGCACCTCGACGGAGAGGTCCAGGCGCAGCCACCGCGCGTCGGTCGTGAGCACTCGTTCGGCCCGGAGGACCTCGGCCGTGGCGATGACAAGCGCGTCCGGCAGTCGCAGGGAGGTCCCGTGCCGAGCCCGAAGCGCGGCCGCCGAGGCGGCGATGGCGCGGGACGTGGGCTCGATCCGCGCCGGGAGGCCGTCGACGAAGGCATCAACCGCGGCGACGGCCGTGGCGCCGGCGCGACATGGGGCGACGAGCACTTCGGCGTAGGCCGACGCCGGGAGAACCAGTTCCGTCCCATCGACCAGCGCCGCGGACAGGGCCTGTCGGGCGGCCTGATGATGAACATCGTTCGTATCGAGGACGGCGATGACGACCCCCGCGTCGAGAACGATCACGACCACTCGCCGCGGAGCTCGTCGAGGTACCCGGCCGGGTACACGCCGGTGAGAGCCCCGGCGAACCGCTCGACCGGATCGCCTTCGCGGATGAAGACGATCTGACCGCGCCCGCGCGCCTCGACCTTCAGGCGATCGCCGACCTGGAGCCCCGCTTTGGCGAGAGCCTCGGCGGGGATCGTGACCTGGTGCTTGCTGCTGACGCGGGTATAGCCGCGCCGCCGGTCGTGCTTTACTCGAACACTCATGAGTAAAGAATAGCACCTGATCGAGACCATGCGACCAGGTCGCCCCTCGCCGGGACGACCCTGATCGGGCGATCCGGCTCGTCGAGACGATCCGGCTCGTCGGCGTGGCCGCCGATGGTAGACTCAGCCGCAACCTGCCGACCCCCACGGCGCGCTAGAGGAGGGGCCGAGTTGCTCCACGAGTCCGACGTCCCGGTCATCCAGTCCGGTGCCCAGTCCGGCGCCGCCCAGCGCCGGATCTTCCGTTCGAAGGTGGACCACCTCCGACCGACCTACGGGTTCGAGGACGTCTCGCTTGCGCCCGGGATCAACACCGTCGAGCCGAGCGACGTCGATCTTGGCCAGACGTTCGCCGGCATCCCGCTCGCGATCCCGGTCCTCGCGGCCGCGATGGATGCCGTCGTCGATGCCCGCTTCGCCGGCGCCCTCGCCCGGCTTGGCGGTCTCGCGGTCCTCAATCTCGAGGGCGTCCAGGTCCGTTACGACGACCCCGACGCCGTCCTCGCCCGGATCGCCTCCGCCCCCGACGACGAGGTCCAGGAGCTGCTCGCCGAGGCGTACGCCGTCCCGACCCGCGAGGAGCTGATCGCCCGCCGGATCGAGGAGATTCACGCCGCCGGGTCGCCGGCCGCCGTCGCCGCGACGCCGGCCGCCGCCCGCCGCTTCGGGCCGTTCTGCGCCGAGCACGGCGCGGACCTCTTCCTCGTCCAGAGCCAGGTGAGCAGCGCCCGTCACCTCGCCACCGGCTACGACCCGCTCGAGCTCGCCGACTTCACCCGGTTCATGCCGATCCCGGTCGCGGTCGGCAACACGACGAACGCCGAGGCAGCGTTTGCGCTCATGGAGCAGGGCGCCGCGGCGGTCTTCGTCGGGGTCGGGCCGGGTGCCGCCTGCACGACCCGCGAGGTGCTCGGGATCGGCGTCCCGCAGGTGACCGCGGTCAGTGACGTTGCGGCCGCCCGTGACGCCTACCTCGCCGAGACCGGGCGCTACGTCCCGGTCGTTGCCGACGGCGGGATGCGCCGCGGTGGCGAGATCGCCAAGGCGATTGCCGCCGGCGCCGACGCGGTCATGCTCGGCTCGCCGCTCGCCCGGGCCGAGGAGGCGCCCGGCCGGGGCACGAACTGGGGGATGGCCGCGCCCTCGCCGACGCTCCCGCGCGGGACGCGGATCCGGGTCGGGACGGTCGGGACGCTCGAGCGGATCCTCTTCGGGCCGGCCCGCGTCACCGACGGCTCGGAGAACCTGGTGGGCGCCCTCCGCCAGTCGATGGCCGCCCTCGGGGCGCGGACGATCCGCGAGATGCAGCAGGTCGAGATCGTCTACGCCCCGGCGGTCGTGACCGAGGGCAAGTCCTGGCAGCGAGGACGCTGACCGTCGGAGGCGGCGAAGAGAAGGAAGGTAGGCCGCGTCCCGGCGCCCGGCGCCTCGTCCGAGCGGCGCCCGGCGCCTCGTCCGAGCGGCGCCCCCTTCTCAGATCCCTCTTCAGGCACCCGGCGATGCGACCGGCAGCCCGAGGGCCCGGGCGGCGTCGGCAAGGCGACGGTCGTAGGTGACGATCGCCTCGAGGCCGGACCCGAGCAGGCCGGCAGAGGCGAGGTGGATCGCGTCGAGGGTGCGCAGCGACGCGGGGTCGATGGCGGCTGCGGCGCCGACCAGGTCCGTGGTCAGTACGATCGTGACCGGTCGGTCCACTACCTCGTCGACCCGTCGCGGATCGACCCCGGGCCGGCGGCGAGCCGCGCGACGGAGCTCGATGTGGGCGACGATGCTGGTCGCCTGCTCAGGGTGGTCCGCGAGGTAGACGAGGAGGGCGTCCGATTCGACCTCGGGCGCGACGATCTTCAGCAGGGCCGAGGTGTCGAGGTAGACCGTCACCGGTCGTCCTCGTCCCGCATCTCCTGGAGAACCTCCGAGAGCGACGGCCCGGGGCCGATGTCGGGCGGAGGGCCCAGCTCGGCGAGATTGCCGGGCTTGCCCGGGATCGCCTTCCCCTCAGCGACGAGACGATCGAGGACGCTCATCTTCTGCGGCGGGAGCGGCGCCAGGCGCGCGACCGGATGCCCGTGTTGGGTCACCTCGAGCGTCTCGCCGGCTTCGACCCGGCGCAGGTAGACCGACAGGTTCTGGCGCAGCTCGCGCACGCCGACCCGCGCCGGCGTGGCGTGCCGCGGCCGGGCCGGGTCGTCGGGTGTCTGGTTCGGCATGTAGCACACGATAGCACAACGGCAATGAGTAGAGTGCCGTCACGGTCAATCTGCCAGCAGGGCGATCCCCGGGATGCCGTCGAAGCCGCGATCGAAGCTCATGATGGTGTCGACGTCGCGCGTCTGCATCACGGCGACGTGGACGGCGTCCCGCGCCGAGAGCCGCGGCGTGCCGAGCACCAGGCGGCGGGCGCGCTCGAGGTCCGATTGGTCGATCGGGAAGACCTCGTCTACGACGCCGAGGAGCGCATCGAACGCCGCGTCGATCGCATCCCGCCGGTCGATCGCGACGTAGCGGTGAAGGATTTCCTGGAGGACCTCGGCATCCGTCACCAATCGGTCGCCGGCCACAAGTGCCGACTCGACGAGCCTCCTGGCCACCTTCTTATTCGGATGGGATGCCCCGACCAGGTACATCGGGATGTTCGAGTCGACGAAGATCACCCCGGCGCACCCCGGGTGTAGCCGCGCTCGATCTCGTCGAGCATGTCGTCGATGTCCGCCGTGGGGAAGGCGTGGCGTGCCGCTGCGCGAACCGCCTTGAGCTTCGTGCGCACATCCGCGCCGGACTCCGCGTCGCGTGCCGAGCGCAGCGTCCGGCGCACCCACTCGGCTGTGGTCATCCGGTGCCGTCGGGCGAGCTGCTGGACCTCGCGGAGCTCCTCCTCGTCCAGGAGGACCTGAAGACGCTTCATGTGAGGAGTCTAGACGACTCATGATGATGAGTTAATAAGAAGGAAGACGTCCACACGAAAAGGAAGACGGCGCGGGTGCCGCCCGAGCCAACCTTGCTCTCCGACGAGTTCCTCGCCGAGGTCCGCGGGATGCCCCAGCGAAACCTCGCGGTCGAGCTCCTCGAGAAGCTCCTGGCGGGCGAGATCAAGTCGCGCTCGCGCCGCAACGTCGTCCAGGCGCGCTCCTTCGCGGACCTCCTGGAGCACGCCCTGCGCAAGTACCAGAACCGGGCGATCGAGACGGCCCAGGTGATCGAGGAGCTGATCGCCCTGGCGAAGGACAAGCGGGCGGCCGGCGCGCGCGGCGAGGCGTTGGGTCTGTCCGAGGACGAGCTCGCCTTCTACGACGCCCTCGAGACGAACGACAGCGCGGTCGCGGTGCTCGGCGAGCCGGAGCTGCGGGCGATCGCCCGCGAACTGGCCGAGTCCGTCCGGGCGAACGTCACGATCGACTGGACGGTCCGCGAGAACGTCCGCGCCCACCTGCGCGTCCTCGTCAAGCGCATCCTCCGCAAGCACGGCTACCCGCCCGACGAGCAGGAGACGGCGACCCAAACGGTCCTCGAGCAGGCCGAGGTTCTCTCGGAGATCTGGGCTGCGGCGTGAGGCCCCGCCATGTTGCCGCCGGCATCATCGGCGTGCGCACCGTGGCGCCGCGGTCGACGCCCGGACGTGGAGGCTGACGGGCATCCGGACGATCCGCGGGGCGTCGTCCGCCGGCTCACCCCCAGTCCGACGCGTTTGGTCGAGCTCGCGCACCAGCCGCTCGACCGCCCAGAGCGCCATCCGCGTCTTCTGCTGGGTGATCGTCGTGAGGGGTGGCTCGATGTACGCCGAGAGGTCGAGATCGTCAAAGCCGACGACGCTGACGTCGGCAGGCACGGCGAGCCCACGAGCCCGAAGCGCCCGCATCGCCCCGATCGCGCTGAGGTCGTTGTAGCAGGTGACCGCGGTCAGGTCAGGGTTGATGGCGAGGAGTTCGCCCATCGCCCGTTCGCTCCCGGCGATGTGACCGTCGCCCACCGCGACGCGGAGCTCGTCCGGATCGAGCCCGGCGACGCCGAACGCCTCGCGGCAGCCTGCGCTCCGAGGCTCCGTGGCCGCGAGCTCCGGTGGCCCCGCGATGTGGCCGATCCGTCGATGGCCGAGCGAGAGGAGGTGCTCGGTCGCGAGCCGTCCACCAGCCCGGTTGTCGCTCAGGATCGCCGGCACGCCCGGCAGGTCGATCTCGCAGTTGAGCAGGACGACCGGGACGGGCGGATGCTCGAGCCAGGCCGCCTGGCGCGTACCGAGGCGGCTCGAAGCGACGATGATCCCGTCGACCCGGCGCTGGGCGAGGAGCTCGAGGTAGCCGGCTTCGCGGTCCGGGTCCTCGGCCGCGTTGCACAGCAGGAGCGCGTAGCCGCGCGTCCACGTGGCGTCCTCGACGGCCCGGACGAGCTCCGGGAAGTACGGGTTCCCGATGTCGGTGACGATGAGCCCGAGCGTCCGCGTCGTGCGGAGCTTGAGGGAGCGGGCGATCCCGGACGGCCGGTAGCCGAGCTCCTTGACGGCCTCGAGGACGCGC